>JAGAAE010000188.1 GCA_017615405.1 Clostridia bacterium
CTTAAAGGTCATCCGCTTGTAAAGAGGGTTAATCATCCATCTCTTGCGACGGGCAGGGAAAAAGAGCTATACGACCAATATTTTAAGAACGGCGCCGCCTCGATATTCACCTTCGAGATAAACGGCACCGCCGAGCAGGCAAAGAAATTCACCGAAAGCTTAAAACTTTTCTCGCTTCTTGCCAACGTTGCCGACGTTAAATCCCTTGTTATCCATCCGGCATCGACCACCCACAGTCAGTTAAGTGAAGAGGAGCTTCTCAGTTCGGGAATAACCCCCTATACCGTTAGACTGTCGATAGGCACCGAGCATATCGACGATATAATCGAAGACCTGAAACAAGGCTTTAATGCAATAGCATAAACTAAAAAACAATTATTTTAAGAGAGGTAATTATCATGTCAAACATTTACAAATCAGCAGATCAGCTTATCGGAAAGACACCGCTTTTGGAACTTACCAACATAGAAAAGAAATATGACTTAAAGGCAAAGATCTTTGCAAAACTTGAATATTTTAATCCCGCAGGCTCTGTCAAGGACAGGATCGCAAAGGCGATGATAGACGACGCCGAGCAAAAGGGCAAGCTCAACAAAGACTCGGTCATCATCGAGCCGACAAGCGGTAACACCGGCATCGGTCTTGCGTCGGTCGCGGCGGCAAGAGGATACAGGATCATAATCGTAATGCCCGAGACCATGTCGGTCGAGCGCAGAACGCTTATGAAGGCTTACGGCGCCGAGCTTGTGCTCACCGAGGGCGCAAAGGGAATGAAAGGCGCTATCGCCAAGGCTGATGAACTTGCAAAAGAGATACCGAACAGCTTTATACCCGGGCAGTTTATAAACGAAGCCAATCCGAAGGCGCACTTTGCCACGACCGGTCCCGAAATTTATGAGGACACCGACGGCGAAGTAGATATTTTCGTTGCAGGTGTCGGTACAGGCGGAACGGTGACCGGCGTCGGCGAATACCTGAAATCGAAGAAGGCGGATGTTAAGATAGTTGCGGTCGAGCCGCAAAGCTCGGCGGTGCTTTCGACCGGCGTCGCAGGGGCGCACAAGATCCAGGGTATAGGCGCAGGCTTTGTTCCCGACGTTCTTAACACAAAGGTTTATGATGAGATAATCCCGGTATCAAATGAGGACGCTTTTGCGACCGGAAAGCTTATCGGAAGAAGCGAGGGCGTTCTTGTCGGTATCTCATCCGGTGCCGCCGCATTTGCCGCGATAGAACTCGCAAAAAGACCCGAAAACGAGGGCAAGAATATAGTCGTTTTGCTGCCCGATACGGGTGACAGATATCTTTCAACTCCGCTTTTTGAGGACTGATTTTTAAAATGATTTATGTTGATAACGCCGCAACGACAAGACTTTCCGAGCCTGTGCTCCAAGCTATGATGCCGTATCTGACCGAATGTTACGGAAACCCGTCAAGCCTACACAGTATGGGGCAGACCGCCGCGATGGCGCTTGTCAGAGCGCGCGAAACGATAGCCGAAATCCTTAACTGTTCGCCAAAGGAGATATATTTCACCTCGGGCGGAAGCGAGGCGGATAATCAGGCGATCATCTCGGCGGCAAAATACGGCGAATCAAAGGGCAAGAAGCATATTATATCGACCGCCTTTGAACATCACGCCGTGCTTCACACACTCGAAAAGCTTGAAAAAGAGGGCTTTGAGGTTGAACTGCTTTCGGTAAAAGACGGCGCAAATATCACCGCAAAACAGGTCGAGAACGCAATAAGAGAGGATACCTGCCTTGTTACGACCATGTTTGCGAATAATGAGATTGGGTCAATACTGCCGATCGGTGAGATCGGCGGTATTTGCCGGGAAAAGGGCGTAATCTTCCACACCGACGCCGTTCAGGCGGCGGGGCATATAAACATCGACGTCCAAAGCCAAAATATTGATATGCTATCGCTTTCGGCGCATAAATTTCACGGACCTAAGGGAATAGGCGTTTTGTACGCTAAAAAGGGCATACCGCTTACGACCGTTATTTCAGGCGGAGCGCAGGAGAGAGGCAAACGCGCCGGCACCGAGAATATCCCCGCGATAGTCGGTATGGCAAAGGCGCTCGAGATCGCGAACGCCTCGATAGAGGAAAACACCGAAAAGGTGACAAAGCTTCGGGACAGGCTTATTTCAGGGCTTTCGGGGATCGAAAAGAGCATCCTTAACGGCGACCCCGTTAACCGTCTGCCCTCAAATGTCAACTTCTGTTTTGAAGGTATAGAAGGGGAGAGCCTTCTGCTGCTTCTTGACCAAAAGGGGATCTGCGCATCGTCGGGCAGCGCCTGCACGTCGGGCTCGCTTGACCCTTCGCACGTTCTTTTGGCGATTGGGCGTCCCCACGAGGTGGCGCACGGGTCGTTAAGGCTTTCACTGTCGGAGGAAAACACGGATCAAGAAATAGATTATATATTAAACGAGGTCCCGAAGGTGGTCGAATACCTTCGCAATATGTCGCCGGTTTGGAAGGATATCGTTTCGGGCAAAAAGAAGTCGGTTTTGTAGGAGAGAAAAAGGTTATGGCACTGTATTCGGAAACCGTTATGGATCATTTCACCAATCCGAGAAACGTGGGGGAAATAAAGGACCCTGACGGCGTCGGAGAGGTCGGAAACGCCAGATGCGGAGATATAATGAAAATGTATCTGAAAATCGAGAATAACGTTATCGTTGACGTTAAGTTTGAGACCTTCGGTTGCGGGAGCGCGATCGCATCAAGTTCTATGGCGACCGAGATGATAAAGGGCAAGACCATAGATGAAGCCCTTGCGGTTACAAACAAGCAGGTCGTAGATGCGCTCGGCGGACTTCCGGCGCATAAACTTCACTGCTCTGTCTTGGCTGAGGAGTCGATCAAAGCGGCTATAATGGATTATTATCAAAAAAACAATATTCCGTATGACAACAAGCTTTTCCCCGACTGTAAAAACTGTGCGGGTTGCTGCGCAAATAATTAAACGACCGCCATGCCGTAAATCATCACGGCAGGGCGAAAATAATACAGATACGATGTAGGGAACAACCTATGTGTTGTTCCGGTTATATATATCGGATTTTGGCGGGCAGATGATATCTGCCCCTACGCACAAGGACAATATTGATACATCGCATATAAAAGCCCTCCTTGTGCAAAGGAGGGTGGCAAAACCGAAGGTTTTGTCGGGTGGATTGTTAAAACAACCCTTCCGTCACGGCATTCACCGCGCCACCTGCCCTTAAATAGGGCAGCTGGCACGCACAGGCGATTTTACATGTTTTAAAAATCAAACGGCTATAAAAACAACCTTTGACCGGCGGTCAAAGGTTGCTTCGTTGTTAAATATTATCTACCGGTTTAAACGGGAGGATTGAAGATGTTTTTCTGGTCGATATTGTAGAACATCGCGGCGACTTCGCAGCGTTGCGCGTTTGCCTTCGGAGCGATCAATTTCTTGCCGCCGCCGGCATCCTTACCGGAGATAACGCCCTTTGAGAGCGCCCAGTAGGTTGCTTCCTGAGCATATCCCGAAACGGTGTTAAAGTCGGAATACTGCGCTCTTATCGCGGCTTTCTGTTCATCGGTCACGGCGGTGCCATAACCCTTTAATTTTGCGTAGTTATAAAGGAAGGTCATTATCTGTTCTCTTGTGACCTTATCGCCTACGCCGAACTTTCCGTTTGCGTATCCGCTTGAAACGCCGACAGCCTTTGCCCAGGCAAGCGCCGTCGCATAATATGCGTTTGTCGGAACGTCCTTGAAGCTCGGCTTTCCTTCGTATTCGCTTAAATCGTCGCCCGAAAGACGGGAGAGGATAACAACGAAGTCCTGACGCTGGATCCCGTCGGCGGTTCCGAATTTGCCGCTGCCGTAACCCTTCATAAGTCCTGCCGCAACAGCGTATTCGATAGCATCACCGTACCACGCGTTATAGTCTACGTCGGGGAAGTTGACCTTGGGTGCCTTCTGTCCGCAGACGGTGCAAACGCCACTTACAAAGTTATGCTTTTCCTTGCCAAGTATCTCGCCACAGATCTCGCATACCTGCCAGTGGTTCGCGTCGTCGGTAGTATAACCGCTGATCGGCTTGTGATACGATCTTGTCGCGTTTGAAAGAGTTTCATTGCCTAAAACATCTATGTTTATAGCATCCCACTGAGCTACCGTTCCGCAATAATATACATTAGTAAGTGCGGTATTTGCAAATGCGTACTGTTTAACGGTCGTTACCGAAGCGGGGATGTATATGGTTTTGAGATAGGAGCAATATGAGAACGAATTTGATTTGATAGTATCTACGGTGTTGGGGATAATAACGTTATTTATCCTTGAATAGGTGAATACGTGCTCGTCTATCGAGGTGATCTGTGAAGGAATAACGAGCGATTCGATATTCGAGCCGTAGAAGGCACGCGCGCCTATCGAGGTAACGCTTCCGTCGGTCGGAATAACCGAATTCTTACAACCGAGAATGAGCACCTTCTTTTCGGTGTTTATAAGGCAGTTGCCCGTGCTGTGGAAGGTTTTGTTACCTTTGGCAACGTTTATGTTTTCAAGATTCTTTGTCTCGCTGAAGGTGTTTGGCGAAATATTCGAAACAGAGCTCGGGAGATTAAGGGTTTTAAGCGTGCTGATATTTTGGAATGCCTGACGACCGATCTTTATAACGCCTTCGGGGATATCGAGCGTTTCGGCGACTATCGACATAAAGGCAAATTCGTTTATCGTAAGAAGACCCTCGGGGAGGGATACCGTCTTGGCATAGAACGCACGGTAGAACGCGCAGGAACCGATCGAGGTTATTCCTTTCTCAACAACGATATGCTCGGCGAGATTTATGTAGTTTTCCCACGGTCTGCGAAGATCGCTGAAACTGCCGTTATAGAAATCGGGGATCTTGCCGCTGCCCTTAACGGTAAGTGTCTTGGTTGAAGCGTCATATTCCCAGAAAATGTTTTCGCCGAATACGCCGAAGTTTTCGGCTGAATTGTTGGTGAAATTGAATTCGCAGTTTATAAATCCGCGGTTTCTTTCAACGTCGATACGGAAGGTATTTCCGGTGTAACTGTCGGCAGGCTGATCTACGCCTTCAAGGCGGACGTTTTCAACCGACTGACCTGTAAAGGGGTTAAGCTTTACGGTGATAAAGGTGTCCTCATTAGGCAGGGCAACACGGCATCTGTTGCCGTAATTAACAATATTGTTTTCGGGGATGAGGTTACCGTCTGAGCCGTAAACCTCAATGTTACCGCCACCCCATGTCATAAGCTCGACGACGTTGCGATCCTCTTCGGGATTCATCGCCATGCACTCATATTCAGCTTTGGTGAAATAAAATTCAAAAGATCTCGGGAAATTATCGGTCGGGGTATATTTAAGATAACCGTCAGCGTAAAGATCAGTGATATCGTAAGCGTTGTCAATGCCGACGCGAACTATCACCTTGTAGGGATCAACGCCGTAGGTATTGAATGCCATTTCGCTGTTTTTGGCGAAATAATATTCCTGATCCTCGTTAAGAACAGAGCCGTTCTTTGAAACGTCGGTGATATCCTTGTTATAGCGGACGATGAAATAGTTTATTCCGGTTTCATCGTTTGCTATGATCTGAACACAACGTATGTCTGTATTTACGAATGTGAATTTGTTGCCGTCTTCAAGCGCGGTCGAATTAACGTAATAGTCCTCGCCCGAATATGTGAAAACGAGCAATCCCTTGATAGAATAGCTGTCCTTGGGGGTTATCGTGATATAAGGAGGAACCATCATGTCCTCAGGATAACGATCTCTGCCGTGATCGAAAAGTTCGAAGGTGCTTTCACCGTTGGTGCACTGAACCTCGAACTTGTCGGGGGTGTAAACGACCTGGAACTCACGCTGGTCGTGCGGTTCGTCGCCGAAGAAAACAAGCTCAACGTAGTATTCGTTCTGCTCCTCAAAGAGGGGAACGGTAAGCTCGGAGGTTTCATCGTTATAGGTAATACCGTCGCGCGGCATATCATCGACGCGGTAGAATCTGCCGTCGACAACGAACTCTTCAAAACGGTCTTCACTGTTGTAGGTAAATACGGCGTTTTCGGTACCCTTCGGCAAAAGCGCCTTGTTTCTGTTCTTGTAAGTAAGAACGTTCTCGGCGCCGGAAAGTGTTATTTCGCCGTTGCCCTGGCAAACGTATTCGACAAGGATCTTATCATCGGGGACTTCATAGGTCACGTAGTTATACTCCGCCTCGTCAAGGCAGATGATAAGCTCAAAAGGAGTCTCATCCGCGGGGGTGAAGGTGAGATTATTACCGACGAATGCGTAATCACCGTTTGTAGAAGCGTTCGATCTGACTATCCATTCCTCGGTCGGCTCGGCATCGCGCGGATAGGAGATCTTCAATATGCTGATGCTCGGATAGGTGATCTTCTCTTCATCGGCAAGATCACGGTCTTCAAAGTTTTTGTTAAGGTCGATATTAAATGAAACGGCGCCGACCTCGGGCGGCTCTCCTTCTCCTGCGGCATTGAACTGGGTGCGGTCACTGTCGCGGAGGATTTGCGGGGGATTTGTACCGCAGGTATAAGTTATAAGCGACTGATCCTGGTTATAATGAACCCTTAAATCAAAATCATAAAGATTATCGTCGCCGCCGCCAACGCCTCGGAACATAAACTTAGCCTTTGAGGCGTCGTAGCAGAATTCTTTTGTGAAGGGCTCGGAGTTGATATCGTATTCAACGTCTTCACCCTCATTGTCAGCATAAAGCTTGATGTTATCAGAAAGAACGGAGCCTTCGTCGACTAAGAACATCTGCCCGTCGTCGGCGGTAAAGCTGCCGCCTACGGTGAGTGAGCCGTTCTTTTCCGGGATCGTTTTAAGGTTAAGACCGTTCGGGTCGCCATCTGCGGGCGCCTTTATAAAGAGGTTTCCGCTGACGTTGACTTCGATCGCGTTCAAAATGCAGTCGACCGTGAGATTGCCGTCAACGTTTATCTGATAAACCGGGTCATCCGGGATCGCACCGATGCGGGGGTCAAAGGAGAGCGTGGTGTTGCCCGAATAGGAGAAGCAGTAAAACTCGTCATTACCGAAATAGAAATTTTTAACGTCGTTTCCGTTGTTTGCATTTCCCGTAAACGCCGTGGTATTGGCATTTGTTATCGTAAGATTATCACGGATGATGCTTCCCGTTCCGGAGATGGCGATCATCGCGAGCTCGGCGTGTTCGGGAATGGTAACGGCTACGTTATTGGTGACAAGAGCGATTTCGTGGTAAAAAACGTCAGGCAATGCGTAGGTGTCACCGTCTGCGCCGTTGGCAAAGATGAAGAAAGTGTCTTCATCGAACGACGGCTGTTTTGTGAGATTTTCGCCGTCATATGCCCAATAGGTCGGCGTGATGACGCTTGCGGAAACACTGAACGTAAGTGCAGAGAATAATCCGCAAATGATGGCGAGCGTAAGAACGATCGCCGTAAGTCTTCTTTTCATAAGCTTACCTCCGAAAGTTTTATATATCTATATTAACATAGACATCAGGTGATTGCAAGAATTTTATTGAAATATGATGTCTCCGGTGCTCGTTTTGACTTTGCATTTTCCGCCTTCGGTTGTTTTCGGAACGCTGACTCTGCCGATCGAGGTATCGGTCAAATATACCTTTTTGCTTAACAGAGAGCCGGTTATATCACCTGTACTCGTTGTTAAATCGAGTGATTTTGCGTCGCATTTATTGAGTGTTATACCGCCCGTGCTGCGCTTTATGTAAATATTTCCGGTTGCGATAAAGTTCTTCAAATATACGTTTCCGGTGCTTCCGGTCGAGTTCAGTTTCCGGCAGCTTATATTCTTTAAATCGGCGTTACCCGTGCTTACGTCTAATGATATTTCACCTTCGCAGGCGATACCCGAAACGCGCACGGTTCCGGTCGAGACCGAAAGATCGAGTTTTTCAGCGGAAATGCTTTTTATTGTTATATCTCCGGTGCTTAACTTTACCTTTATGGGTCCGCTTACGAAAGACGAACAGTCAAGATCGCCCGTCGAGCCTTTAATATCAATGCTTTTAAAAGAATAATCTTTCGGAACGGACATATCTCCGGTGCTGTTTTTGATTGCAAGATCACCGTATTCTCCCGCCGGGAGGTATACGGTTATTTTTGTGTTGCCTAAGAAAAGTCCTATGTATTCATACCATTCTCTGTCATCTTTTACGCCTATGCGTAGTTTTCCGTTGTCAAGTGTGACCGAATGATTTATTTTTTCGGGTTCAATACATTCGACCCGAGCGTTCTCCCCGTCGCAGGGAATAAAGGTTATATCCTCCGTATCGGCGGATATCGTGATATCGGTCACTTCACCCGTAATATCATATGTTGTGCTCTTATATTCGGTGGTGCTGAGTTTTGTAAAATCCCATTTGTATATCGACATTACAACAATCATCATTATAACGCCGACGGCGGTAAGGCAGGACGCCGTAATAAGCCATATCAAGGTTGATTTTTTCATTGTTTCGTCCCCCTATTCTTCAAAAACAGGTTTTTGATACTGCGGACAGTCTTCTTAGTAAGACAAAGGATACCTTTCACCGCGGCGCGGCAACCGAAAAATGTGAAGATCGAGAGCCCCGCGAGGAACAGACCGGCGCCGACGGTAGCAATGCCCGCAAGTGAATGACCGGTCGCGATAAAGAAAATTCCGGCAAAAATCGATGCCGCCGATGAGGCGACGATCGATACGAAAACCGCCCACAGCAAAACGATTATTGCCCAGATAGATATATAGACGAATAAAATGACCGCAAAAGCCGAAATGATAAGGGGAAGCCAGACGGGGCTGCCGAGAACGATAAGAACGATCTCCCACGTTTTAAGGCGACGCTTCGGCTTTATCCTTTCTTTAACGATCTTTGAGAGCGGGTATTCTTCGAGTATACGGGAAGAAACTTCATCGGGTGTCCCGATTTTCTGTATCGCCTGCTCCTCGGTGTTTCCCTCCTCAATAAGATCGTCGATCATTTCGCCGTAAAATGAAAGACGCTCGGCAAGATCTTCTTTGGGAAGTCCCGAGTGCTTTTCTTTCAGTCCGTCAAGAAACAACTGTTTTGTCATCATTTGTCCTCCTTGGTCACAAAACGGTAGATCGACATTATTTCCTGCCAATCCGTTTTGAATGTGTTAATGCGCTCAAGACCGCCTTCGGTAATATGATAGTATTTTCGCAGTCTGCCGTTATGTTCCGCGGTCTTGACGGTCAACATACCGGCGGTTTCAAGCCTTTTCAGTATCGTATATAGGGTGGATTCGGAAAGCTCGACGTAGGGTTTAACGTCCTTTATGATCTTATAGCCGTAGGAATCGCTGTCCTTTATCGCCGCCAAAACGCATACGTCGAGAAGTCCGCGCTTTAATTGAATATCCATACCATACCTCCCATCACATAATACATCATAACACGAAGTATTCAATTTGTCAATAAAATAATCGGCAGACCGCAAAACAGTCTGCCGAAAAAGGTGATTTATTCGGTTGTTAAGGGGTTATCATTTCAACGATCGCCTGAAGATCGAATCCGTCGAGACTTTTCGCCGAAACACTTAACGTATAAGACATACCGTTATGGGGATCACTCCAGATACAAAGGTCTACGCATTCGTCTTTTCCGTTATACCTGAACGCTTCTCCTGAAAGTTTGTTGCCGTTTTTATCGGTGAATTCAAACGGATCCTCAACGCTCCATACGTAATATAGTCCCGAAAAATTCGCGTTACCCGAATTTGATTTCTTTTCGCGGGCTGTAAAGCTTTTGCCGTCAAGATCAAAGTTGAACTCCAAAAGCCGGGGTGCGTTTTTTTCGGAACTTTCGGCGGAGTCGATAACCGACCATTTTACATTTTTCGCGCCGCTTGGCACCCTGAAAAGCGAAGAATAGATCTTTTTCGCCTGTCCTTCGGTGATCTCGGTTACGGGATTTGTTATTTGCGATTTGTTTCCGGAATTTTCACCCTTATTTGAAGAGGACGAGTCGCCGTTTTTTCCGCAAGCCGTAAGCAAAGCTACGACCCCGATAATTATAATGAGTGTCTTGAATTTCATAATATCACCTCAAATTATTTTTTTGATAATTCAACGTTTGCAAGCGTCGCCGAGCGAGTAGAATTTGACCGATTTTACCTTTAATTCGAGAATATCGATCGAATCGTCAAAGTCTTCATAATCTTTTTTGTCGACGTGACCGTCGAAGACGACGAGGTAACAGAACGGGTCTTTGTTCATTCGGAATTTCATCGTTTCGAGGTCGTAACCGTTGCTGTACCAGTCGTGATCGAGAAGATACTGCCCGGTCTTGCCGACAAGCTTATCGAGTTCCTTTTGACTTAGTATCTGCTTGCTTAAATTCTCGAATTTATCGATTTTTAATGGGGCGATGATCCCGGCGACGTTATCCCAATAGTCTTCATCGTCAAAATCAAGATCATCGATCGCCCTTTTCGCATCATCCGTAATGGTCGCGATCGCGCGATAGTACGTTCCATTGTGTTTGAATGCGTATATATATGCGTCTTCAAGGGTCGCCGTCTGTTTTTCATCATCCTCGACGTCAAGCGCGAAGATCTCGCCCATGGTTTTATATTTTTTTGTTACCGACGACGGGGAAGATTTTTTCGACTTTGTGTCCGTGTTTGATGAATTCCCGCATGCCGCAAGGGAAAATATAAAACAGAAAGACAGGATGAAGGATAAGATTTTTCTTTTCATTTCGGTTCCCTTTTCAAAATGACAACTCATAACTCGCCAAAAGGCAATCATAACTGCAAAAGGCTCTGCCTTTTGTCTACTCCCACTCGATGGTCGAAATCGGCTTTGGAGAGAGATCAAAAAGGACTCGATTAACGCCCTTGACCTCGGCTAAAATGCGGTCGACTATCTTGTGAAGCAGGGGATAGGGGATCTCCTCTATCGTGGCGCTTGTGGCGTCAACACTGTTGACAGCGCGGATAATTACCGGCCAGTCCCAAAGGCGCTCATCGTTTTTGATGCCGGTCGATTTATAATCGGGAACAACGGTGAAATACTGCCAGACCTTTCCGCTAAGTCCTGCGTTTGCAAACTCTTCACGCAAAATAGCGTCGGACTCTCTGACGGCTTCAAGACGGTCTCTTGTTATCGCGCCGGTGCAGCGAACGCCGAGTCCGGGACCGGGGAAGGGCTGACGGTAAACCATATTGTCGGGAAGTCCGAGCTCTTTTCCGACGACGCGGACCTCATCCTTATATAAAAGTTTTACCGGCTCAACAAGCTCGAATTTAAGATCCTCGGGAAGACCGCCGACGTTGTGATGCGCTTTAACGCCCTTGCTTTCGAGAATATCGGGGTATATGGTGCCCTGAGCCAGGAACTCGATACCTTCAAGCTTTCTTGCCTCTTCTTCAAAGACCCTTATAAACTCGGCGCCGATTATCTTGCGCTTCTCTTCGGGGTCGCTGACGTTTGCGAGTTTATCAAGGAAACGGTCGACGGCATCAACGTAGATAAGATTTGCCTTCATCTGATTTCTGAAAACCTCGATGACCTGCTCCGGCTCGCCTTTTCTTAAAAGTCCGTGGTTGACGTGAACACAGGTAAGCTGAGTTCCGACCGCCTTGATAAGAAGAGCCGCGACGACCGACGAATCAACGCCGCCCGAGAGGGCAAGCAAAACCTTTTTGTCGCCGATCTGCTTTCTTAATAGGGCGACCTGCTCGTCGATAAACGCC
>JAGAAE010000024.1 GCA_017615405.1 Clostridia bacterium
GAAAAAAATGTATTATAATTGCATTACAGTGTGGAATTGTGGCTGTATTTCCCAAAAAAGTGGATAATTGTGTGGAAAATGTGGATAACTCAGAAAGGTGGTGGCAGTCATGCTTTACGGCGGATATCAGCATAATATCGACAAGAAGGGCAGACTTGCCATCCCGGCAAAGCTCCGTGAACAATTAGGTGAGTCTTTTATGATCTGCCGCGGTATTTACGGAAAGAGATGCCTCTGTGTTTATTCCAATGAAAACTGGAACAATCTTGTTTCGGCGATCGGAAGTCTTCCTAATGCGAAGGCAAGCGTGGTAAAGCGTTTCTTATACGACGGCGCTTTTGAAGTCTCTTTCGATACGCAGGGACGAATCCTTATCCCCGCATCACTCAGGGAATATGCCGACCTTGATATTGAAGCTCATATTATCGGAATGGATACCAATCTTGAGATATGGAATAAGGATATCTGGGATGAGGAAAACGCTCAGTATTCACCCGAATCTGTTGCGGCGATCGTTGAAACGTTGGACTTTTGATTATGGAATTCAATCATAGATCTGTTCTTCTTAATGAAACGGTCGAACTGTTGAATATCAAACCTGATGGTATATATGTCGACGGAACGGTAGGCGGCGCGGGTCATGCGACCGAAATAGCAAAACGGTTGACGTCTGGACGGCTTATCGCCTTTGACCGCGATCCCGATGCGATCTCGGTAGCGACCGAGAGGCTTGAAGGTTTCGGCGCGACGTTAATAAACGATAATTTTAATACGATTGATAAAAATCTTGAAAAACTCGGCATTTCGGCAGTTGACGGCGTTTTACTCGATTTAGGTGTTTCCTCCTACCAGCTTGATAATGCCGAGCGAGGCTTTTCTTATCATAAAACTGCGCCCCTCGATATGAGAATGAGCAAAGAGGGATTGAGCGCCTATGACGTTGTCAATAACTATTCCCTTGAAGAATTGACGAGAATTATGAGGGAATACGGCGAAGAAAGATTCGCCTATAAAATAGCAAATGAGATCATAAAACAGCGCGGGACGGCTCCCATAACAACCACTACCGAACTTGCCGAAATCATCTCAGCCGCGGTCCCTGCCTCGTATAAGAGGGAAGGGCATCCTGCAAGGAAATGTTTCCAGGCAATACGAATAGAGGTAAACGGAGAAATATCGATACTTGCCGATGCGATTGAAAAAGCGTTTTCGGTCCTGAAAATCGGCGGAAGATTATCGATCATAACCTTCCATTCGCTGGAGGATAGGATAGTAAAACAAAAATTTAAAGAATTTGCCACCGGTTGTACCTGCCCGCCGGATCTGCCGATTTGCGTTTGCGGAAAGACACCGAGGGGAAAACTGATTACAAAAAAACCTGTCATTGCAAGTGAGGAAGAACTTGCCGACAACCAGAGAAGCCGAAGTGCTAAACTCAGGGTAGTTGAAAAGATAGGATAAGGGATGAAAAAGGATGAACAATATTAAGTATTACAATGACAGTCTGGCTTACGATTTCAGTATGTTTATGCCTCGCGAGGAGAAAAAGCGGGACAAAGACAATATCGTAAAACTGCCCAAGAGCAAGAAAAAGAGCAGAGCCGCGGCGAGAAGTGTTTCAAGTACACTTTCGGCGCTCCTTATCTCTGCTGTTCTTTTGGGATTGCTGTGCGGTAATATCTATTTCAGGTTAAAGACCAATGAGCTTAACTCAAAAATCAATCAGACAAAGGCTCAGATAGAGGAATTGAAAAACGAACAGACGACTCTTGAGGTCGAGATCGAGAGAAAACTGTCCTACTCAAACATCGAACTTGAAGCGACCGAAATGGGTATGCGCAAGCGCGACAATTCCCAAATCAAATATATCAGAGTAAACCAAAACAATACCGCCGCGACCGGTGACGGCAACACCGTGAACTCAAATGATTGACGTTAAACATATTTTTTTGAGGATAACAATATATTTTACTGTTTAAAGAATACGAGAGTTAAGATTGCTTGACTCTCGTTTTGGACTATAATAATAAGCCGATCAATTCTGTGAGAGGGGGAGAGAGCCGTGTCGTTAAAGCCGAATACAAATATGATCAAAAGGTCATTCTTAGTGCTTGTAATAACAATTGTATGCATCTCGTTGATTTCGACGGCAAGTCTTGTGAGAATAATGATAGTTGAGGGCGAAAAATACCAGACAATGGCGTCGGAACAGCAACTTTACGATACGTTCCTCTCGGCGCCCCGCGGGGATATTTACGACAGGAATATGAAACTTCTTGCAACATCTTCACCGGCGTGGACGGTCTATATTACCCCCAACGATTTCAAAGATCTGAAAGCCGAAGAATTGCAAAAGGTCAAGAAAAAAATCGCCGGAGGTCTGTCGGATATTCTTGGATTGTCGGAAGAAGACGTCCTGAAAATGACCGAAAAAGAGACCTATTACGTTATAGTAAAAAAGCGGATAGACAAATCTACCGCCGATAAGATACGCGAATTTCTGACCGAAAACGCAGACCTTAAACTATCAAATTATATCGGTCTCGATACGACGACTAAGCGTTATTATCCCAACGATACGCTCGCTTCGACCGTTCTCGGTTTTGTAGGCGATGACAACCAGGGACTTGCCGGACTTGAAAGTTATTATGATAATGATCTTACCGGTGTTTCGGGAAGGGTCGTTGCGGCTAAAAACGCAAAGGGCACCGATATGCCCTTTACCTATCAGATGATGAAAGAGGCGCAAAAAGGCAACAGCGTCGTCACTTCGCTTGATTCTTATATTCAATATACCTGCGAAAAATACCTTGACGATGCCGTCGCGGAAGAGCAGGTCGCAGAGCGCGGCACCGCGATCGTTATGAACGTAAAAACCGGTGAGATCCTCGGAATGGCGGTGAGCGGCGACTTTAACCCCAATGAGCCGTTCAAATTGTCAGATCTTGATCAGGGTAAGGTTGACGCCATTTCCGATGAACAGGAAAAAGAAA
>JAGAAE010000189.1 GCA_017615405.1 Clostridia bacterium
ACCTTTTCCTCCTACCATCGTCACGGCGGCTGCCTTGATACCGTCCTGTGTGAAATCGATGGTCGCTTTATGTGCGGCTTTGCTTATGTATGCGCCTTTTGACTTGGTCATTCCCGAAAGGTCGGCTTTTTTCTGATCGAAAACGTCGGTTATTCCTATTTTTTTCAAATCATCCTGCAGGTTTAACGTATAATCAAAATTAAACTTAGGGATAAAACCGGTGACCCTTGTAATAACGCCGTCTTTGAAGTTTCCTCTCTTCAAATCTTTGAGGTTTCTGATGATGCGATTGACCGAGGAACTGTCCATATCCTTTATATATTGTTTGAGTGTTTTGCTCGTCGGCATAATTCCGATATATTGAAGCGTTGTTCCGTTATAGGTTTTCAGGTCTTTTGCAAACGCTTTGACGTCATCGTCGGTATAAAGAGAGAAATCGGTATTGCTGGTTTCACCGTGTTCGGTGTAATTAGACTTGATCTCCTCCATATATTCGTTAACGTATTTTGTGACCTCGATATTGATCAGAACGTCATCTGTTAAAGGCTCGCCCCAGGTGTTAGTTCCGTGCTCTTTTATCCATTTGCGGTATTCGTTTGTAACCGTTGTTCTTATTTTTTCTTCACCGAGTATCTTGACGATATCATAGTTGTCAATGGACGCAAATATTTCCATTCCGGAAACCGTTGATTTTTTGTTGTCGAAATCCTTTTTCACGACCGATTCGGTGTCACAAAAGGCATAATAATTCTCGTGATTATAGGAAACGCCGTCACGATACCCCTTATCATAATTGATCTCCAAAAACTTGTTTTCCCACTCCATATCGATGCCCAAAGCGTTGATAAGTATAAAATCCTTATCGGTGTCGGTAGGATCAAGCAAGGACGGGATGAGACCCAATGTTTTGCTCTTTATCCAATCGTTCATACGGTCTACCGAGGAAAAAGAATCAAACACGACGTCGGCATCATATTGGTTTTTCAGATTGGATATGTAATTATCTTTGATCTTGCTCTTGAAGGAATCTTTGACGAAAAAAGCATTTGCCAGAGACATATTTTTGTTCGACGTGTATTTCGTCAGTTTATACTTGCCCAAAACGCGCGATATCTGTTCCTTTGTCGAGCCGTTGGCACCGTCTTCAAGCATTTTCAGGGCATATTTAATGGATAACGGGCTGTAAATCTTGTTTTCCTCGCCGTTTTCCGCCTTTAAAAATGCGATATCAAAATCCGATAATTTGCCGTTTGCCAGGTCAAATTTAAAATCCGCATTCAGTTTTGTTACGCTTGACGACCCTTCGGTTTCTTTTGTTGATTCGGGATCCGATGATACGTTATTTCTGCTTACAATGAATATGGCAAGCGCACCCGTCAGGACAAGTGCGATCGACACGACGATGATAATGATCGTTGTGACGGGACTGTTTCCTTTTTTCTTCGGTTCGCTTAATTGTTCGTTCATTTTCATTTCTCCTTTTGAACGTTCTCCGGGTAAGTGCGACGGCTTTTGAAAAAACCGGCTCGGTCGGTGAAACAACGTTTTTTATGATGGAACGACCTTATTTTTTAGTATACACCATTGCAAAATAAAATCAACCCATATTTTGGGAATTTTAAAAAAACATAAAAAAACGCGGTTTGAGGTTTCATTTTCATCAATTACCTTTACTTTTTTATATTTTTGTGATATTATATAGATATCCTTTTATTTTCATCTGACAATCGACGAGCATTAAAACACGTGATGGAGATCTGAAAAAATGAAAATTGCGCTTTTTGCCGAAACCTATCTGCCATATATCAACGGCGTTGTAACGCATATGACAATCCTTCGCAACGGGCTGATAAAACTCGGGCACGATGTACTTATAGTGACGGCTGATCCGAAAGCCAAACACCACTATATCGAGGACGGCGTCCTTCACTGTCCGGCTCACAAAACCAGATCAAAAAGATTCTACGGCTACGGTCTGGCAAATCCGTTCAGCCGAACAAGGCTTAAGATCCTTAAAGAATACAACCCGGATATCCTTCATATGCATCAGGAATTCGGGGTCGGTCTTTTTGCGGCAAAGGCGGCGGACCGCCTCGGCAAGCCCTTTGTTTACACGCTCCATACCATGTACGACGAGTACATTTTTTATATTGCTCCGAAGATTTTTGTCCCGGCGATAAGAGGGATCTCCCACCGCTATGCGCGGTATCTTGCCAATAAAGCCGACGCGCTGACGAGCCCCTCCGCCAAGGCGGAAGACTTTTTCAGGCGCTGCAAGGTCAAAAAGCAGGTCCAGCTGATACCGAACACCGTCCAGCTTGAAGAATTTGCCCCTGAAAACTTCAGCGAAAAAGAGGTCGCAGAGGTCAAGGAAAAACTCGGTATAAAGCCGGACGAGACCGTAGCGATCTTCGTCGGAAGAATGGGCAAGGAGAAAAGCGTCGAGGATCTTTTGGAGTATTGGGCGAAGTTCTTTAATAAACCCGAGGACAAGATTCGCCTCGTATGCGTGGGCGACGGTCCCATGCTCGATCCCTGGAAGAAAATGGCGGAGGAACTCGGCATATCCGACAAGGTGACCTTCACGGGCAAGATCGATCACGACAACGTTCCGGTCATTTATACCGCCTGCAATCTTTTCGTTACCGCTTCACTTACCGAGATGATGTCGGTTTCGATGCTCGAAGGTCTCGCGGCAGGTTTGCCGGTCGTCCAAAAGTACGATGAGTTTAACGTCGGGCAGTTTGAAGAGGGCGTTTCGGGATACACCTTTAAAACCGGCGAGGAATTCGAAAAAATCATTCGCGATTTTGCCGCGCTTTCACCCGAGGAGAAAGCGGCAAAGAAACAGCAGATCAGAAACAGCAACGCCAAGGACGGCGAGATCCGTCTTGCAAAGCGTATGCTCAAGGTTTATTCGGAGGTATCGGGGATCCCGGTCGAGGGTCTTTACGACACCGATGAAATGACCGAAGTATAGAGCGTCTCATTTTATATTAAAACCAACCGCCGTAACAAAGTAACGTTACGGCGGAAATATTTTCGGTTAAATTTTAAAAAAGGGAAAGAAAATCAAGAACAGAAACCCGGTCGCGGGTATGTCGGCGGCGTTCCCGGGCGAAAAACCTACGGTAAGGCAGTATATCTGCGCTCCCGTCATTCTCGGGGTCTGCGGAGTGAACCGCTGACGTGCGGGGT
Source organism: Clostridia bacterium (assembly GCA_017615405.1). Taxonomy (GTDB): domain Bacteria; phylum Bacillota; class Clostridia; order Oscillospirales; family Acutalibacteraceae; genus UBA737. Next base: position 3,199 of record JAGAAE010000189.1, read on the forward strand.
GCTCCGTTTTTATTTGACATTCACCCTTTAAAATGGTAAAATATACAAGTAATTCTTTGCTCCTTTTCGGAGTAAGGTGTGCTTTTAATTCTACCTGCGTTAAAAATCATTGTTTGGAGACTTTTATGGATAACAGAAGTTCTTATATTTCACCGCTTTCAACACGCTATGCAAGCAAGGAAATGCAATACGTTTTTTCAAGTGACTTCAAGTTCAAGACCTGGAGAAGACTCTGGATCGCGCTTGCAAAAGCCGAAAAAGAGTTGGGGCTTTCGATAACCGATGAGCAGATCGCCGAAATGGAAAAACACGCCGATGATATCAACTACGACGTTGCCGAGGCGCGCGAAAAGGAAGTCCGTCATGACGTTATGAGCCATATCTATGCCTACGGTCAGCTTTGCCCCAAGGCGGAGCCTATCATCCATTTAGGTGCGACGAGCTGTTACGTCGGGGACAATGCGGATATCATAACAATGAACGAGGGTGCAAAAATAATCCTCAAAAAGGCGGCGGC
>JAGAAE010000190.1 GCA_017615405.1 Clostridia bacterium
AATTACGTTTGGGGCGATAAACTGCTTGAATACGCGATAGCCGCCGATAAAGCGGCGGAGAAGTACGATATCGACGTTCTCTTCATCTGCCCCGCACTTGAAATAAGAAGGGTTGCCGAAAACACAAAGCATCTTTTTGTTTTTTCGACCTATATGGACACACTTCGACCCGGCAGAGGTTGCGCCGATATCCTGCCCGAGGGCGTTAAAGCGGCGGGTGCGGTAGGCGTTATGATAAACCACTGCGAAAAACCGATGAGCCTCCCTCAGATGAAAAAAACGATAGACAGGGCGAGGGAACTCGATATGCTTGTCTTCGCCTGCGCCGATACTCTTGACGAGGCAAAGGCGATAGCGCAGCTTCATCCCGATATTATAAACCCCGAACCGTCTGAAATAATCGGCGGCGGAAACGGCGCAAGCCCGATGTCCTACGTTAAGGATTCTATCCGCGTTATAAAGGAGATCGACCCCGATATTATGGTTGAGCAGGCGGCGGGAATTACCAACGGACAAGAAGTCTATGACTTTATTATGGCAGGAAGCGAAGCGGCGGGCGCCGCGTCGGGCATTATGAACGCAAAGGACCCGATCGCAATGATAGACGAGATGATCGCCGCGACAAGATGCGCCGCGGACGATCTTGAAAAAATGAATAAAGAGGGATAAAAATGGTATTTAAAAAATCACTGGTATTAGAATCAAATCACAGAGCGGTGACCTTTCACGATATCACCGAACAGGTAAAGGAAATCGTCAGCGAATCAAAGATAAAGGACGGTATCGTGGTCGTATATTCTCATCATACGACCTGCTCGGTCATTACGCAGGAATGCGCCTTCGATATGTCTATGACGGGGCTTGAAACACTTCAGCAGGATTTGGTAAACGTCTTTGAAAAATGGATACCGACCTGCCGATATGAGGGGATGTATCTTCATCCCGGCAAAAAGGCGCTCGATTTTGCCGAAGAACACGGCGAGGATAATTTCGGTTGCCACAATACCGACGCGCACCTTCGTTCCTCGATAATCGGCAGAAGCGTCACGGTCGTAATTGACGACGGCGTTGCCGATTTAGGCGAATTCGGACGCGTTCATTTTATCGATTTTGATCAGACAAGGGGCAGGACCCGTACGGTCAAGGTCATGGTTATAGGTGAATAATATGGAAAAGGTGAAAATAGGTTTTTTGCCGCTTTACGTCAAACTCTACGATGACGGCGCGCCGAATATGCGCGTCAGGATCGACGCTTTTGCCGAAAAAATCGCAAACCTTTTAGGGGAGCGTTCGGGTGTCGAACTTATAAAGGGTGACGTTTGCAGACTTGAAAGTGAGTTTAATAAAACGGTGTGCGAATTTGAAAAGGCGGGCGCCGACTGTATCGTAACGTTACATCTTGCATATTCACCTTCGCTCGAAAGTGAGAAGGTGCTCAAAAAAACGAAACTTCCGATCATCATTCTTGATACGACCCCAAACTTTGATTTCACAGATGATGACGATCTGTCAATATCCTATAACCACGGTATTCACGGCGTTCAGGATATGTGCAATCTTCTTGTAAGAAACAAAAAACGGTTTTTTATCGAAGCCGGGCACTATGAAAAGAGCGACGTAATAGACCGTGTCATAAAACGCGCGTTCGGAGTTAAGGTCTCAAACAGTCTGAGTAACGCGAAGGTCGGCAGGATCGGCGGTGAATTTGCCGGAATGGGCGATTTTTGCGCAGACGACGGCGTTTTTGAAAAAATCGGGATAAAAATAACCGAAATGTCAAGCAAAAATGCCCATGAGTATATGAATAAAGTCACCGAGGCTGAAATTGACGCGCAGATAAAAAAGGATGCGGAAAAATATGACGTTGACTCCGGAATTGATAAAGATTTTTTAAGAAACAGTATCAGGGGCGATCTTGCCGTAAGACGTTGGATAGAGGATAATGATTTAACGGCTTTCACCGCAAACTTTCTTAATATAAACAAAGATTTCGGGCTTTCCGGTATGCCCTTTGCCGAGGCAAACAGGGCTATGGAAAGAGGCATTGGTTACGCAGGTGAAGGCGATGTCCTGACCGCCGCGTTTGTAGGCGCGCTGATGAGCGTCTGTGACCAAACCTCGTTTGTCGAAATGTTTTGCCCCGATTGGAAGAACGATCTTTTGTTCATAAGCCATATGGGTGAAATGAACACGGCGCTTGCCGCAAAGACGTCGAAATATATGGTCAAACCTATGAAATACGCCGACGTTGATACCACATGGCTTTGCGGGACCTATAAATCAGGCACCGCAACGCTCATTGATTTAGCACCGATGGGCGGGGATAAATTCAGGGTGATCGCTTCAAAGGTCGAAATGCGCGAAATGGAATGCGAAAAGTTCCGCAAAAATACCACCTGCGGTTGGTTTTCGCCCGATAAGAATATCGGGACCTTCCTTGAAGATTACAGTAAACTCGGCGGTACGCATCATCTGGCGCTTGTTTACGGCGATATGAGGAAAACCGCCGAAGTTTTTGCCGCCGTTCGCGGATTTGAATATTTTGAGATCTGAATTGATTTTTTGACCGTTCTCGTTTTTATGGAGGAAACAATATATGATAACGCTATCGGAATATGATAAAAAGATATATGAAACCGAACTGAAAACCTTTTTGCCCTATGAGTTTATAGATTGCCATACCCACGTCTGGAAATAGGATTTTCCCCGTGAGGGCTCTTCAAACGGCGGCTCGACATGGACAAGAAAGGTTGCAGAATATCTCGAGGCGGAGG
>JAGAAE010000191.1 GCA_017615405.1 Clostridia bacterium
CCATTGAACTACACCCGCATTCACGGCAAGAAGTATTATAGCACACTTGACTTTTATAGTCAAGAATTAATTTATCAAAAATTTAAATACTCCCCAAGTCGCTAAAGAAACAAAGATTGCGGCGGCAATTACGCCGAAAGCAATTGCCGGAAACGCCTTTTTAAGCCTCATATCAATGATGGCAGCCACCATTGCCCCGGTCCAAGCGCCGGTCCCCGGCAAAGGTATCGCGACAAGCAAGAACATTCCGAAAAAGGCATATTTCAAAACCTTTTCTGACTTCTTCTCGGTTCTTGTTTCAAGTTTTGTTATAAGCCCGTCAAACTTCGGAAAATGTTTTCTTATGTAATTAAAAAGCCGTCTCATATAGATAATCACAAAAGGCACCGGCAGGAGATTTCCGATAATCGAAATACAAATTGAGACCCACATATTAAGGCCCTTGGCAAAGGCGTACGGCAAGCCAAATCTCAGTTCAAGGACCGGTACCATTGAAATAAGAAAAGTGAAAAGATAATATTTAAGTTTTGCAGTTAAAAACCACATATATGGATCTCCATTTAAAAGATATTTAACGGGTCAATGAATGCATTCGATGAAAAAATGTTTTTCAAATATGAAAATACATTTTGTTGCAGTATCAACGGTTTCGCTACAGCAAAATAAATAATCAATACCGCAATCAGAATAATAAAGGCGACAATGATTTTTATTGCTATGCTTAAAACCGGACTGTTGACGTTTACGTCATCATTTTCATCGTCAAACAGATAATATTTATGATTTTTCTCTTCGACCGACAAATCATCCGAATCATCATTAATGTCGATGATAAGGGCGTCATTCAGTGAATCGGCGGGATTTTTAAGTTGGTCAGCGTTTTTGACCGTATCGACGTTGGAAATATCAATGACAAAATCATCGGACGGATCGGGTTTGACGTCATCATCGTTCGCGGTGTCGGAAACGTCTACCGTTTCTTCATGAGTATCTGCAACGATTTCCGCGGCGTCAGCAAATTCAGACTGCTCGGCATCGACTGCGTTATTTTCTTCATCGTTAACGGCATCCGTGTTCGTCTCATTGACTTCAACGTCCTGCGTATCGGTCGGCAGGTCAGGCATAATGCTTAGTTTAGTAATGTAAGGATAAATAAGCTGCTTCATTATATTTTTTCTCAAAGATTTACTCTCGGAAAGGATGATAATAGATTGCGTATTGCTCTCAATAATACAGCCCCCGAAAACACCGTCGTCGGAAACGAGCGCAGTCGACCCTTTAAGGATGTCTATATCGGAATCAGTATTCAAATCATATGCGGTTTTATCAAGTTTTTCAGTATTGATGCCGGTAACCTTCGAAACGGTATTTATAAGACCCTTTTCACCGAAAAGAGGACCGCACAGCATTATTACCCTACTGCGCTTTACCGCTCTCGAAAGACTTTTTGAAAAATCGGATTGCCCTTGCACCTTGTCGGTCAAAAGACGCATCCGACAACAACCGCAGAGATTGAACTCCATTTCAAAGTCACTGCCGATAGAGTAGTAAACAATGTCAACTTTTATGCTTTGTAACATAATATTCCACCTATGATCAATCAATATAGTAATATGTTATTCCATTTATCGCATTATCGATCAGCAAATCGATATCAAGGAATTCTTCCGCTTTTTCACACTGACCCGGTTTCGGGCGCGTATGGGGATGTTTCGGAGTAAAGACGGTGCAGCAATCTTCGTAAGGAAGAATCGAAGTTTCAAAGGCGTCAATATGCCTCGAAACGGTCACTATCTCCTCTTTATCCATACCGATAAGAGGTCTTAATACGGGGATATCACAAACCGAATCGGTTACGGAAATAGCGGGAAGGGTCTGACTCGCCACCTGACCTAAACTCTCGCCGGTAACAAGACCTAAGCAACCGTCGTTTCGGGCGATAATGCAGGATATCCTCATCATCATCCGCCGCATAATAAGTGTAAAAAAGTCTTCGGGACATTTATCGCGGATCTGCTCCTGGATCTCGGTAAAAGGCACAACGGCAAGCTTGATCGTCCCACTGTAAACCGAAACCTTTTCAAGCAGTTTTTTAACCTTTTCTTCTGCCAGAGCACTCGTATAAGGCGGACTTGCAAAGTGGATCGCGTTCAACGAAAGTCCTCTCTTTGCCATCATATACCCGGCAACAGGGCTGTCAATCCCGCCGGAAATAAGGATCTCCGCTTTCCCGGAAGTACCGACCGGAAGACCGCCGGCGCCCTTTTGCTGATTGCCTCTGATATATGCCGCAAAATCTCGTATTTCGACCGTCACAACGATATCCGGAGCGTGAACGTCAACCTTTAAATGAGGAAATCTTTCAAGTAAAACTCCGCCCAATTCCCTGCAAATCTCCGGAGATTTAAGAGGAAAAGACTTGTCGGCTCTTTTTGCCTCAACCTTAAAAGTTTTCAAAGCAGATAAAGTCTCAGCAAGATATTTCGGCGCCGTATCTAATATCGACTCCACGGATTTTTCACAAACACAAGCGCGAGAATATCCTGCGATACCGAATATCTTACCAACGCGATCAAGTGCCTCATCGACGTCAAAATCATCACTTAAAGGTTCAACGTACATCGTCGATTGCGCTCGCGATATTTTAAATTCACCGAGAGGTTTTAAACGGCGTTTAATATTGTTGACGAGTTTTGACTCGAAATTTGAACGATTAAGACCTTTAAGTGCAAGTTCTCCGTCCTTGATAAGAATGATTTCTTTCATATTTACCTCTGATTACACGGCATGGCAAAAGCAGAGGAAAAACCTCTGCTCAAAGCGTTATTCGTCACAACAAGGGTCTGCCTTTTTCTCGGGTTTCTTTTTCGGTGCAGATTTAGTGTTGTCGCCGAGACCGGTAGTCTCGCTGAAAATAGTATTGTTTGTGACGGCGTTGACGGCATCGGTCGGAATAATAAGCTTTGCCGCCGTACCGTTCGACATATTAACAAGGGCTTCATACTTTTTGAGTTCGAGAACAGCTGCATCAGCGCCTGCCTCTCGCAGTGCCTTTAAACCGTCAGCCTCCGCCTTCTTTGAAAGATAGATCGCTTTTGCTTCACCTTCGGCTCTTGCAATCCGAGCGTCTCTTTCACCCTCTGCCGCCAAAATCATAGCCTGCTTGTCACCTTCGGCGCGAGTAATTGCGGCAGCCTTGTGTCCCTCGGCCTGAAGCAGAGTTTCACGGCGGTCACGCTCCGCCTTCATCTGTTTTTCCATAGCATTCTGGATCTCGGCGGGAGGAATGATATTTTTAAGTTCGACACGCGTTACCTTTATTCCCCATTTATCGGTCGCTTCATCCAAAATAGAGGTCATCTTGCTGTTGATCGTGTCGCGTGAAGTAAGGGTACCGTCGAGTTCAAGTTCGCCGACAATGTTACGAAGCGTAGTAGCGGTGAGATTTTCAAGAGCATTGATGGGATTTACAACACCATAGGTATATAAACGAGCATCAAAGATGCGGAAATAAACGACCGTATCAATCTGCATCGTAACGTTATCTTTCGTAATAACCGGCTGAGGAGGAGAATCCATTACCTGCTCTTTAAGGGTTATCTTCTTTGCGATCACCTGAATAAAAGGGATCTTAGCGTGAATTCCCGCATCCCAAGTGACTTTGTATTTACCGAGTGACTCAATAACATACTGTGTTGCCTGAGGGACAACACGAATATTGCAGACAGCAATCAGAATTATAACACCAATAACAATGTACAATGCGATCATAACAATCCGTCCTTACGTTTTTATTTAACTAATACAGCCTTTAACTTTTTGTTTGACTTAAGTGCGCTTGTAAAGGTCAAAACAGCATTTTTAAGCGAAACGTTTTCAGCCAATATTTCCATAATGACCGGCTGAG
>JAGAAE010000192.1 GCA_017615405.1 Clostridia bacterium
CGGTCGATTGGCAGATTAAGGACGGCAAGCCGTACGTCGATATTTCCGCCCCGAACGGTATAACGGTTTTATACGGGGAATTGGAAAAAACCGCGTCGGTTAATCTGTCGTATGAAGGGGAAAAACGATCATGAACAAACAGGATCTTATCAAAACTTATAAATACAGAATTGAGCTTCACGCCCATTCTATGCCTGCAAGTCAGTGTTGTAACTGTCCACAGGAGAGGTTTTTGGAACTGTATTCCGAAATGGGCGTGGACGCGGTTTGCATAACAAATCACTTTTATAAAAACAGTTATATTTTCAAGGATAAATCGAAAAAAGAATGTATTGACTGCTATCTTGACGATTATGAAAAACTGTGTGTATCGGCAAAGCCTTACGGGATAAAAATCCTGCTCGGTTGCGAGATAAGATTTGCCGACAACACTAACGACTACCTGATTTTCGGTGTCGACAGAGATATTCTCGAGGAGGCGTTCGACCATATCGGAGGAACGCTTGAAGAGTACCGAAACAGCGTCTCGCTTCCGAAAAGCGTCTTTATTCAGGCTCATCCCTTCCGCGATAATATGGTAACGGTCGACCCGCGGCTTCTCGACGGTATCGAAACCATGAACTTTCATCCAAGCCATAACAGTCGCAATTCGGTGACCGCGGCTTATGCAAAGGCATATAATATTAAAATTTGTACCGGGGGCAGTGATTTCCACCACGACAGACCCTTTAATCCGGCGGCACTCCTTATGCTCAGCAAGGAGTTGCCCGAAGATTCTTTTGAACTTGCAAAAATCATTAAGGAAAATGATTATATTTTCCAACTCGGAGATAATCATATTATTATTCCGTAACAGCGAAAGAAACCGTGATTTCAGCGTGTCAAACGGTTTTAACGCCTGAATTTGTTTGGCACGAACTCCGGCTTTTTGCGAAAAACTTCAATCAGTAAAATGTATAAATATTTTTATTTTTTTGATTGAATTTTGGTATACATTTATTTTGTTGTGTTGTATAATGATGTGGTTAACGAATATTCAAAAATTCGGTATATACTGCAAATCGGGTATTATAAAGATCGGAGACCGGTTATGGTTGAAATAAAACCGCCTTTTTTGGGCGTTGCGTATTACCCCGAGGATTGGGACAGTTCGGAAATAGATAAAGACGTTGAAAAAATGCTCTCAATAGGGATAAACGTTGCAAGAATAGGCGAGTTTGCGTGGCGAAAGATGGAGCCGGAGGACGGAAAATTCGATTTTTCGTGGCTTCACGACGTCGTAGACCGATTGAAAAATGCCGGTATCGGTGTAGTTATGGGAACTCCGACGGCAACGCCGCCTATCTGGCTGACCCGAAAATATCCGGATATGCCGGTCGAGTATAAAAACGGAAGACGTATGCAGCACAGCGGCAGACGTCATGCCTGTTCAAATCATCCGGGATACTTGAAGTATTGCGCAAGGATCGTTGAAAAACTGGCGCAGGAATTCGGGAACGACGAGGCAATAATCGGCTGGCAGATCGATAACGAGATCTATCTTCCCGAAAATGAAGGGTGCTTTTGTAAAAACTGTGAAAAAAGGTATCACGAGCATTTAAAAAATAAGTTCGGCACCGTAGAGGAAATGAACGAGCGGCTGAATCTGAACATTTTCAGCCAGGTCTACGATAGTTTTGACGAGGTACCTTTGCCGAGGGATACATGGGTCAATCCTCAACTGCGGCAGGAGTTTTTGACAAGTGTCGGACAAGCGCAGATCGATTTTGTCGCTATGCAGGCGAAGATACTTAAAAAATACACAACTGCTCCGATAGGCACCGACCAGATGCCGTTTAACGGAATGAATTACCGAAAACTTCACGAACCGCTCGACGTGGTTCAGTTTAATCACTATAATACCCCCGATAATCTCTGGGAATGCTGCTTGTGGTTTGATTATTTAAGGACCATGAAGGAGCGCCCGTTCTGGAATACCGAGACATCCACCTGTTTTACGGGGTCTGCCGGGACCTACGGAAGCATCAAACCCGACGGTTTCTGCTATGCCAACTCATGGCTTCCTTTGGCACTTGGCGGCGAGGCGACTATGTATTGGTTATGGCGTACCCATTGGGCGGGTCATGAATTGACCCACGGCTCGGTCCTTGATTCAAGCGGACGACCTATGTATAGCACCGAAGAGGTTAAAGCGGTGGCAAAAGATTTTGCAAAGTGCGCTGATTTTATCAACGGCACAAGGGTCAAAACCGGGATCGCGCTACATTATTCCTCGCATTGTTGGAATATGTTTGAAACCCAATCGGTCGTCGGCGATTTCAGATATGAGGATAACCTGAAAAAGTATTTTTATAAGCCTATAATAAACGCGGGTCTTCGTCCCGACGTTATCGACGAAGCTGCCGACCTTCAAAAATATAAGGTCCTCTTTTCTCCGTTTATGATAACTCTTGATCAGGGTGATTTGCGGAAAAGGATCGCCGAATGGGTCAAAAACGGCGGTATCTGGGTAACGGGACCGATGACCGACATACGGACTAACGACGGTACGAGGTTTACCGACCGACTCCACGGAATGCTTGAAGATCTTACCCCTGCGGTATTCAAATATTGGTTCCCGGATAAAGAAAAAAGGATAACTTCCGCTTGGAATGACGGTGAGGAGTTCGGAGGAAACGTCTATTATGAAGTCTTTGAGCCGAACAGTGCCGCTGATATCGTAAACGTCAAGGGCGGTCATAAGGAAGTTATCGGCAGTGCGGTTTTGCAGTGCTATGCCGTCGGAAAAGGCTTTGTCTTTTGTTTGGGAACGGCTCCCGACGAAAAGGATATGGATAGGTTGTTGTCGCTTGTTTGCAAAAAAGCAAATATCCCGCTCGGAAAGACAAAGGGCGATCCGATAATCGTTTCCCCGCGCAAAGGCGAAAAGACATCCGGCGTTATTTTAGTCGAAGTATGCGGCAGAGGCGGAGAGTATTCTAACGATGCGAAATTTAAGGATATCATCTCCGGAAAAACCTTTGACGGCAATATAACTCTTGAACCCTATGAGGTCAAGGTCCTCGAAAAGATCGGGGGATAATAAGATTCCCTTTCTATATCATACGAATAAAACTAAGGAGATTGGCAATGGCGAATAAATATTACCTTATCGGCAACGCGCATTTAGATCCCGTTTGGCAATGGAGAATACCTGAAGGTCTGTCGCTGATAAGGTCTACCTTTCGTTCGGCACTTGATCGGATGAAAGAAAATGAAAACTATAAATTCACGAGCGCTGCTGCTGCTTATTACTATTGGATAAAAGCTATCGATCCCGATATGTTTGAGGAAATAAAACAGCGGGTAAAGGAAGGTCGTTGGGGAGTATCGGGCGGTATGTGGGTCCAGCCGGACTGCAATATCCCGTCCGGCGAATCTTTTTGCCGTCATTTCCTTTATTCCCAAGCCTTTTTCAGCGAAAACTTCGGCAAGATAACACATACAGGTTACAACGTTGATTCTTTCGGTCACAGTGCCGCGCTTCCTCAATTGTTCAAAAAGTCCGGTATTGACCGCTACGTTTATATGCGCCCGACTAGAGAGATCGAGAACCCCGATCTGCCTTATGACAATCTTCATAAATGGATCGGCACCGACGGCAGTGAAGTGACCGCTTTCAGGATCCCCGACGTTTATAACGGAGATTTGTCTGATGAAAGAATAGGGGAATACCTTGGAAGAAAACAGGATCAGATGATTTTTTACGGCATAGGAAATCACGGCGGAGGTCCCTCAAAAGAGCACTTGAAACAGGCGGAAAAACTTGTTCAAAAAGACAATTATGAATATGCGACGCCCGATGAATACTTTGATGCCGTCATGGGCGCGGATATGCCTACCGTTGCTGGCGACCTTAAACATCACGCCTCGGGTTGTTACAGTGCCAACAGCAGGATAAAGTATGAAAACCGTCGTTCGGAATGCGAGCTTGTACGTGCCGAAATATCCGATACCATAGCGGCTCTTACGGTGGGCGGCGACTGTCATAACGGTGAATTTCAAAAGGCGTGGCAGAGGGTTATGTTTAACCAGTTCCACGATATTCTGGCGGGGTGCTGTATTAAAGAGGCGTATACCGACGCCTACAACGCTTTCGGCTATGCCCGTCAGATAGCGACCGAACTTGAAAACTTTGC
>JAGAAE010000193.1 GCA_017615405.1 Clostridia bacterium
ACGCTTCATGCCTTCTTCCCCCAGGTCTCTCTGCGCAAATTCGAGTACCTCACGACCTCGCTCTCCTACCAGTGCGATGACGTTGATATCGGTTTTGAATCAAGGATAGAGAAAAATCTTGTCAGGGTGATCTTCCCCGAATACGTACCCGATGCGCGCATAATTTATTTTCCTAAGGGCGTTTATCTTGTCAGCGACACCGTGACCTATACCCATAAAGATCTTAAAAATATTTTTGACTCAAAGCCCGGCTTTGAACTGACGCGCGGGATACATTTTTCGGGCGACGGAGCCGGTGAAACGGTCATAAAACTTAGAGATAACTGCGACGGCTTTGGGGTCGGCTCAAAAAAGCCGGTCATAAGTTTTATAAACGCCGAAGGATGTCTTGAAACCGAGACCTCAAACGTATCGCAACTTAACACCGTAAGCGATATTGCGGTCGATTGCGGATGCGGCAACCCCGGCGCTGTTGGAATAAGATTTATCGCCAACAATTCGGGAAAGATCGAAAACGTCCGTTTAAAGGGTGAAAAATGCGATACCGGGATTCAACTCGCCGTAGGGACCGAAGGAGTTTTCAGAAATATTGACCTGAGCGGTTTTTCAACCGGGCTCTATGCCTATAAGACCTCGGTCTGCGTCTTCGATAAATTTACCTTTAACGATATTTCCTGCGCCGCGGTATCTGCAGGGCGCGGATCGGCGGTTTTCGGGCGGTTTTACGGCGAGGACCGTAACAAAATCAGTTTTTTTGAAAAGGACGGTAATTTTGCCGTTACCGACACGGGTGTAGCTGTCGACCCCGGTGAAAACACCGTGTTTGCGGTCGATCCGAAGGGAGCCGTCCTTGAAAACGGTCGATTTGTCGGCAGAACGGAATTAAACGGCATTGTCGATATCCCCGAAATTGATCTTTCTTTGGATAACTATGCAATCGTTGAAGATTTCGGCGCCGTCGGCGACGGAAAGACCGATTCGACCAAGGCGATACAGGCGGCGCTTGACAGTGGCAGGGAAATAATACTGTTTTCGGGCGGTCATTACCTTGTTGACGGAAATATAACCGTTCCGTCGACGGTTAAAAAAATTGATTTTATGTTTTGCGATTTCTTCGCAGGGGAAACCCTTAAAAACGGCGGATCGGACGCCCTTTTTACGGTCAATGAGGATAGCGATTTTCCGCTTAGTTTTGAAAACCTTTACACGTTTGAGCAGTTTTATGGGCATTTTCGTCTTATATGTCACGCGGCAAAAAGGGATATTATTCTTAAAGATCTTCATACCCAGACGGCGGCGATGTATTATAACACCGTGCCGGGAAGCCGTGTCTATATCGATAACTGCGCCTGCACGGTAGGCACCTATTCGAACGACTGCATTATCGCCCGAAAGGGCTTCAAGCCGGAATATTGCCGGATGATACCCTTTGAATTTCACGGGCAGAGCGCGGTCGCCTTCAACCTGAACCCCGAAAGAGCGGATACCGAGGTGTTAAACGACAATTCGACACTCGTAGTTTACGGTTTCAAGGTCGAGGGTCCCGGTACCGCGATAAAAACGATCGGCGGAGGGAAAACGTCAGTCCTCGTTTATTCCTGCGGGATAGGGGATATTACCGCCGAAAACGCGCTTTTTGAGAATAATGATTCGGATATATTTCTTATTGGCGGAAAAATATTCGGCGTCACCGAAAGGCTTGATTATAACCTGATTTTGGCTTCCAAGCACAAAGATAATATAAAGAAGGTTTACAAACGCGAGCTTGAAAGGGTTACAAAATACCGTGTTGACTATACGGTTATTGACAAACGGTAGGGATTTATGATTGATAGATTTGATATTTTTGAGAATATAACGGCGTTTGCTCAGCTTGACGACGGAAAGCGGTATCCCCTTACGTTTAAGGGTAGAAATGAAACCGAGATAGAGTTTGCCGATGAGAATTTGGGAATTTATCTTTCGGCAATGTTTTCCCGATATAACGATATAAAATATCTGAGTTATAAAGCAAGTTTTGAGCCTGAAAATCTCGGTGAGATCCCTGACAGAAATCATTTCGATTTTGAATGCGCCGTCGGTCTTAATATCGGGAATATAAGGGGCACAGGGCGATTTTTTGCAACCTATAATAAGAGTGAATTCTGGGTCCATCCGTATTTCGGTGAACTTAAAAATCTGCCTGAATTTACGCAAGCGATCCTTTCCGAAACCGACGGTACTTTCCGATTTTTCACGACCGTTTGCGACAGGGAATTCGTTTCGACAATAAAGGGCTTTGAAAACGGCTTTGATATTTACGTCTGGAATAACTGTCTGCCTAATAAGGTCGACACGGTAGCGCTTGCGTGGGGCGAGGGAAACGACCCCTATCGTCTTCCGTTTGACGTTAACAAAGAAACCTTTTCTCTCCTCGGGAAAAGGGCGATCATGCGAACCGACAAGGAATACCCCGAAGTATTCAACTATCTCGGCTGGTGCAGTTGGGACGCGTTTCATATGGAGGTCACCCACGCCGACCTTATAAACAAGGCGAAAGAGTTTAAGAAAAAAGAGATCCCGGTTCGCTGGTTTATCCTCGACGATATGTGGGGCGACGTTCCGAATAATAATATCCCCACTATGCAGTCGCGCGAGCTTAACAGTTTCGAGGCGGCACCCGACCGTTTTCCGAAAGGGCTTAAAGGAATAGTCAAAGAACTTAAAGAGGACTTTGATTTAAAGGTGGGGCTTTGGCATCCCGCAACGGGATACTGGCACGGAATAAATCCCAATTCCGCTCTGGCAAAGGACTATTCCGAATTCCTTTTCTGGTCCACAAAAAAACAGCTTATTCCAAGGTACGAACGCGAAATAATAGCGCAGTATTATGACAAACACCACGGATTTTATAAGAGTTGCGGGATCGATTTTATGAAGGTCGATTATCAATCGCATTTTCGTTGGTATGAAAAGCTTGCGATGCCGATAGGCAGAGCGGCGGACAACTTCCATAACGCCGTGGAAACGGCAAACGAAAAGTACTTCGGCGGCGGTCTTATAAACTGTATGGGAATGGCGACCGAAAACTTCTGGAACAGAAAAAGCGCGGTTTGTCGTTTCAGCGGTGATTTCTGCCCCGAAAACCGCAAGTGGTTTTCAGGGCACGTTCTCCAATGCGCCTACAATTCCATAGTCCAGGGAAGCGTTTATTACGGTGACTGGGATATGTGGTGGAGTTTTGATGCGGGGGCGACGAAAAACGCGGTCATAAAGGCGATGAGCGGCGGACCCGTATACGTCAGCGATAAACTCGGCAGGAGCAGGAAAGATATTATTATGCCGATCGTTTTTGACGACGGCAGAATAATCCGCCTTGAAGATCCCGCGATGCCTTCGCCCGATTGCCTCTTTGAAGACGCAAGGGAAAGCGGAAGGGCTTTCAAGCTTTTTAACCGTCACAAGGAGAACGGTATCCTCGCGGTTTTCAATATCGACAAGGATGAGAAAAAGGTCACGGCAAAAATATCCGCGCAGGATATGCTTTTAGACCAAGACGCCGAGTACTGCGTTTACGACTGGTTCGATAAAACGGCGTTTTCGATAAACGGCAAGGACAGTTTCGAGATAACGCTTGATAACTACGATGAATTTAAACTGTATTTATTCGTTCCCTTTGTCGATAATAAAGCGGTGATAGGGCGAACGGATAAATATATTTCCGTGGCGACCTTTGAAAGACTGCCGAACGGCGATATAAAACCGCTGTCGGGCGGCGAGATCACCGTTTATGATCGGGACGGATTGAGAAAACTGTGAGAGTATATGATTTTGATAATAAGGAGACGGCACGATGAGTGAACTTTTTTGTTATACTTTTAATACCGATGACCCGGAAGACGGAGTTATCGAATTCGGCGGCAAACAGTGCGTGCGTTTGCTGAACTTCGGCGCGTGGCCTTACAAGACCGAGCCGACCGAAGATTACGGCGACGGCCGATGTGCCCTGTGGGAGCCGAGGCTTGCCGCCGGTGTGGCATTCAACGGAAATCTTCGTAAATGCCGCATAGACCGGTATAAAAGATACACTCTTTTTATCCGTCTTAAGGTCATAAGACCGATGAACGATACGATAAAGGTAGGCTTTTTTGCTTCTTCGGGTGAATTCAACGTATTAAACGACGGTCCGCTTACGGGAACGGGACCCTTTACGGAACTCGGCAGACCCGATGAACTTCGCGGCAAAAGCGTCATCAAGGCGATCGACCTTGATTGCAGTACCGTTACCGACGGTTTTTTGGATTTAAAGGTATCGGTAAACGGTGATTATATCCTTGAATGCCTTTATGATCGTCTCCCCGAAAGTTATGTCTATGTCGGCGTTATGAATTTCAGGCATAAAGCGGACCTCGGCGGTCCGGTCATTGCGATAAGTCAGATCCGCGTCTGCGAAAAGGATTCGTATATCGCGTTTGAAAGCACCAAACTTTCGGTCGCCGACGACGGGATTGATATAGTTATGAAGTTCAAACATATCGGTCTCGGATCAAAGGTCGAAAAGGACGGAAAGGCGTTCAGGGTAAGCAGTTTCTTTTGCGGACTCTTTAATACCATGGAATTGCAGACTCAGATCATCCCGGGCAACGGGAACAGTACGGTCATAATTAAAGGATTCAGGCAGATCCATATCAACGATGAGTTTTCGGTATCTCCGGTTCTTATAGGAACGGATGAAAACGGAAAACAGATGGCGGTTTTCGGTGAGACCGTTTTGCTTTCGCTTTCCGATCTTTACAGAAGGTATTTTACTGAAAAGAAAAAACTCCCGAAATCCATTATAGACTGGTTCACGCCCGATAAACCGGCAAAGATACGGCTTTATAATAAAACACCCGTCAACTCCGATTTTTTGGGCTTCGGCGCGCTTTACTATCCGTGGATATATATGAAGGATACCTTCGGCAGGAACTATACGGAAGAGCAGGCGGAGACCGAACTTGACCGCCTTAAACTGTCGGGCGTCAGAATAGTGCGGACAAATCTCTTCGTCAGCTCGGATTGGTTTGTTCCCGAGGAAAACGGATGGAGGCTTGAGGGTGAGCGCTTTGAGGCGATACTTCGTTCCCTCAAAGGCATAGAGGCGCGCGGCATCGATATTCTGCTGAATTTTGAATGGGGAAATTCGATCAACCAAAACGGCGTTTTGTTCGGCGATCCGGTCTTGGCGGCGCTTGATTTTGAGCGTCAGTGCGAGATAATGGCGAGTTTTGTGCGCGATTATCTTAAAGCCGTTTCCGAAAGGGGCGTCGGCGCGATAAAGTATATCACCTTCTTTTCCGAGCCGGGAAGCGGCTTTATTGACGGTTATGAAACCGAAAAGGGGAAAGATCTGCTCGAGAAATACGAAAGGTGTATAAAAGCGATCCATAACGCGCTTACAGATGCCGGTATGCGCCAAAACTATAAATTCATTCTCGGAAACGTTGCGCTTGAAACCGAAATGTGGAACTTCACATGGCAGCTTTTCGCACCTATGTATGAAAGGCTCAGACCTTATGGTGACGAATGGTCCTATCATAACTATAACAAGTATATTTCCCAATATGACAACACAGCGCTTCGATTTGAGAATATGATGACCTTTGTAAATGATGATATACAAAAAAAGACCGGTGTTTCGGCTCAAAACGTCTGGATCGACGAGTATAACGCCGCCGACCGCAACAATACGTGGTTCGAGACCCGAAACGCGTCTCCGTGGAATCCTATCCATATGATCGCGGGGATGGTCGCATATATGAATATCGGCTATAAGACGGTATTGCACTGGACCTTTACCAACACGCTCTGGGTCGGGTCGAGAGGCAATTCTCCGGACAACTGGCAGGACGGTTTCCATTGCTGGGGCTTAGTGCCTAATCCCTTGCAGGAGGAAAAACCCTATAACAGCTTTTATGCCTATCAGATGGTCGCTTCCCATATTATGCCGGGAAAAACCTATCGCGGGGACAACTATTCCGAAAGCGGGTTATGCTGTGCTGCCTGCGAAAGCCATAACGGTGATCTTACCGTTATCGTTGTTAATTCAGGCTTGTATGAAACGCCGTTTGAGTTGTCCTTTGAAAAGGATCTTGATGAAAAATGCCTTTACCGGTATCTCTTTGAAGGTCTTGCCGATTACCGAGACAGTAAGGCAACGCCGATACCTTCAAGCAAAGAAATACGAAACGTCACAGGTTCTTTCAAGGACACCGTACCCTGCGGCAGTATAGCGGTCTATACGACGGTCAAGCCGGAATAATGGAGAGTGAGCAAATGTCAATTTGTTATTTTGAATCG
>JAGAAE010000194.1 GCA_017615405.1 Clostridia bacterium
TAAAGACATCGAGTCAAACGGCATCGTGACCTATAAGGAAATGCCCGGCGAGGGCGCGCAGATACCGCTTGAAATGCAGGGCGCGCAGGACATTTTAAAAGAACTCAAGACCATAGACGTCAATACCCTGACCCCGATAGAATCTATGGAGATACTCTTCGATATCGCCAACAAGGCAAAATCGATATAGAAAATCATTAAGCTGAAAAGGTGGTGAAAAAATGCCGAAAATAAACCTCTTGCCCAAAGGAACAGCCGAGCTTATCGCGGCGGGCGAGGTCGTTGAGAGACCTGCTTCGGTCGTAAAGGAGCTTATCGAAAATTCGATAGACGCAGGCGCTAAACACGTAACGCTTGAAATAAAGCGGGGCGGGATCCTCTATATAAGGGTGACCGACGACGGGTGCGGAATATCCTTTGAAGACGTTCCAACGGCATTTTTGCGCCACGCGACCAGTAAAATAAGGTCGGCAAAGGACCTTGACAGTATTTCCTCGCTCGGGTTTCGAGGCGAGGCGCTTGCCGCGACCTCGATTGTCTCGAAGGTCGAACTGTTTACAAAACAGGCGGAGGACCTTTTCGGGACCCACTATCTGATAGACGGCGGCGAGCAAAAACTCTATGAGGAAAGCGGCTGTCCCGACGGAACTACCGTCATTGTCAGGGATATATTTTATAACACCCCTGCAAGGATGAAATTCCTGAAAAAGGACGTTACCGAGGGCAATTCGGTTTTTGCCGTGCTTGAAAGAATGGCAATATCCCATCCTGAGATATCCTTTAAGTTTATAAGGGACGAAAAGACCGTTTTGACGACGCCCGGCGACGGAAAACTCTATTCTGCGATTTACAGCGTTCTCGGGCGCGAGATATCCTCTACCTTTATCCCCGTTCCCGACGGCGAAGGCGCGGTCAGGGTCTCGGGATTTGTCTGCAAGCCCGCGTTTTGCCGAAAATCAAGGGCGGTGCAATACGTCTTCTTAAACGGCAGGTACGTCCAGTCGAACACGGTCGTTGCCGCCGTCGAGCAGGCATATAAAAACAGCGCGATGATCGGCAAATACCCGGCGTTCGTCATCTGCCTTGATATTCTCCCCGAAACGGTCGACGTCAACGTTCACCCCGCAAAGACCCAGGTAAGATTTGCCGACGAAAAGAGGATATTCGACGCGGTTTACTATTCGGTTAAGAATTCGATAATATCGGGCGACACCCGCCCCGAGATAGTGCTGAACAGAAAACCGGCGCCATTCGGAAGAATGACGGCGGAACAATACAGACAGCAGGCGGTCGATATTCCGACAACGCCGGTCGAAAAGGCATACGGTGTCGACAAGCCGGGATTCGCCGCGAAAAGAGAACCCCGTCTCAGTTTTAAGAGCGATAACACACCGTTTTTTGAGCGAAAAGACGTTAAAGAATATCTCCAAAATCGGCAGGAAAGCGCACCTTTTGACCCCCCGGTCGAGGAGAAAAAAGCCGAGCCGGTCGTGGCAAAGCAGGCCGAGGATAACGCCCCCGACGCCGCAAACGATAACGCCGAGCAGATTTCGGTAAGATATATCGGAGAGGCTTTTTTGACCTATATCATCGTCGAAACCGACGATTCGCTCTATCTTATCGACAAGCACGCCGCCCACGAGCGGATAAACTATAACAAGCTTAAAACTACCGCTTCGGTCGAGAGCCAGCAGTTGTTACTGCCGGTAAGCGTCAGGTTGGCAAGAGAAGAATTCGACGCCGTCCTTTCAAACGAAAAGCTTCTGACCGACGCCGGATTTGAAATAGAAGATTTCGGGAATTCGACCGTTATGGTACGCGCGGTCCCCGCAATGCTTTCGGGTGAAGACGTTACGGATATGATCGTCGAAGCGGCGAAGAATATTCTTAAAAAAGGCGTTCCCGAAAGCGAAAGACTTGACAGGATCTATTATACCGTTGCCTGCAAGGCCGCGATCAAGGGCGGCAACTACACGACTGCCGCCGAGCTTGAGGCTCTTGCGAAAAAGGTCTTGTCGAACAATGATATTATGTATTGTCCCCACGGAAGACCGGTCGCGTTTAAACTGACAAGGAACGAACTTGAAAAACAGTTCGGGAGAAAAGTATGAGTGCAAAACCGAAGGTCGTTTGCATAGTCGGTCCCACAGCGAGCGGAAAAACGGCGCTCGGAATAGAGATCGCAAAGCGGCTTGACGGCGAGATAATCTCAGCCGATTCAATGCAGATCTATAAGGGCATGCCGGTTGCTTCCGCCGTTCCGACCGAAGAAGAAAAGCAGGGGATCAAGCATCATCTTATGGAGATCTGCGACCCTTCCGATCAGCAGACGGTTGCAAAATTCAAGGAACTCGCAACGGAAAAGATAAAAGAGGTCCTCGAAAGAGGTAAGACCCCGATAATCGTCGGCGGAACGGGACTTTATATTGACGCGGTGGTAAACAATATCACCTACACCCCCGAGGAAGCCGATCCCGAACTGCGAAAAAAACTTGAAGACGAGTATGATGCTATCGGCGGCGAAAGGATGCTTGAAAAACTTAAAAGTATTGACGAGACCGCCGCAAATCGCATATCCAAAAACGATAAAAAGCGGATCGTGAGGGCGCTTGAGCTTTATTATAACAGCAACGTCACCGTTACAAAGCAGTATGAAAATTCAAGAAAGATCGAATCGCCCTATGAATTTATCGTTATCGGGCTTAAATACGCTGACCGTCAGAAGTTATACGACAGGATAAACAAACGGGTCGATATTATGCTTGAAAACGGGCTTCTTGACGAGGCAAAGCGGTTTTATGATAAAAAGGGACAAAAAAACGGCGGTTTTGCCGCGATAGGTCATAAGGAATTATTCCCCTTTTTTGATGGCGAAATAAAGCTTGAAGAAGCCGCAGAAAATCTTAAAATGCAGACGCGAAGATACGCGAAAAGGCAGCTTACGTGGTTTAACAAAAACGGGGAAATAAACTGGATATATCCCGACGTTACCGAAGACGTTACGGGCGAAGCCGAGAAAATTCTGAAAAGGAGGCAAATGCTTTGAAAAAAGGCCGCGTTTTAAAAATCGTCATAATAGTATTTGCCCTCTTTTTTGTCGGCCATCAGTTGTATGCGGCACTCTATTCGCCCATCACCACCGAAAGCGCGGAATACTACGTCGCCGATGAAGGGATATCGGCGAAAGCGACCATTATTCGTCAGGAAACCATCGTCACGTCAGACGCCGCCGGCTCACATCATTTCCGTATCCAAAACGGATCGAGGGTCTCAAAAAACGGCGTTTTGGCGGACATTTACGCAAACGACAGCGATTCGCTCGCCGTCAGCAAACTTGATAATCTCAACGAAAGAATAAGTGATTTAGAGGAAATAACGGGATATAACGACGCTTCTGCCGCCGACATTTCGCTTATAAGGCAGGACGTTGTCGAGTCGGTCAACGATTATGTCAGAGCCGCTTCGACGGGAGATTATTTCGGTGCGAGTGATTATGAGAAAAAACTTTTGTTTTCGATAAACCGAAAACAGTTCGTCACGGGCGAAACGACCGATTTCTCGGGACAGCTTGAGGCTCTGAAAGCGGAACAGGCAAGTCTTTCGGCAAGTCAGCCCGCCCCGGTCGCAAGCCTTCGGTCGGCGGTTTCGGGATATTTCGTTTCATCGGTCGACGGTTATGAAAACGTGCTTACGACCCAAAAACTTGACGAGATAACGCCCGAAAAACTTGAAGGTATGAAACCCGAAAGCGCGCCGGAAAACGTCGTCGGTAAGATCGCTTCGGATGACGATTGGTGCATAGCGGTAACTCTTTCGGTGGGCGAGGCTTCAAAATACAAGGTCGACGACGATCTTTTGGTCAAACTGAAACTGCGAAACAATTCCCAGATCGACGTCAAGGTCAAGCAGATCAACGTCTCTTCAAAGGCGGACAAGGCGGTAGTCCTTATGTCCTGTCTCCAGATGAACAAGGAACTCGCCTCGGTCAGAACTGCCGATATAAACATAGTCAGCCGGGAATATAAGGGACTTAAACTCAGCCGGAAGGCGCTCAGGGTCGTCAAGGGTCAGAGCGGCGTTTACGTCGTTTCGGGAATGTCGCTGAAATTCGTCAAGGTCGACGTTATTTACAGCACGGACGATTATATCGTATGCAAACAGGAGGAAACCGACAACAAAAAGGTTTTGCGTCTGTATGACGAGGTTGTCGTGAAGGGGAAGAATTTATATGAAGGAAAAATCATCAGTTGATATTTTTGATGAAAATTATTCAAAAATAAAGAAAAATATCAAAACCGCCGCCGAATCGATCGGCAAAAAATACGAGGATATCACCCTCCTGGCGGCGACAAAGACGGTCGACGTCGATACCATAAACCACGCGATAAAAAGCGGTATCGAATATATCGGCGAAAACAGGGTCCAGGAGTTTTTGTCAAAACGCGAGGGCTATGCCCCCTGCCACAAGCACTTTATCGGTCACCTTCAGACCAACAAGGTCAAGGATATCGTACCCTACGTCGAGCTTATCCACTCGGTCGATTCCCTGCACCTGGCAAAGGAGATCTCAAAGGTGTCGTTAAAACTCGGGAAGATCACCGACATATTGCTTGAGGTCAATATCGGTCGCGAGGAAAGCAAATCGGGATTTACGCCCGAGGAGGCAGAAGAAAAACTCGTTGAGATCTCCAAACTTGAAGGGATCAGGGTCAGGGGACTTATGGCGATCCCGCCGATTTGTGAAAACGAGAGCGATAATATTCGTTATTTTGCCGAAATGAAAAAACTGTTTGTTGACATCGGCGCTCAAAAAATAGATAATAGTAGTATGGAAATACTGTCGATGGGTATGTCCGACGATTACGTTGCCGCCATTAAAAACGGCGCGACAATGATCCGTCTCGGGACCGCCCTGTTCGGCAGAAGAAATTATACAAACAATTAAAAAGGAGCATAAAAATGGGACTTATTGACAAAATCAAAGGGATCATGACAATACCGGACGAAGAAGAGTTCGACGAAGAGTATGATGAAACGGCGTCCGATTACGAAAAGGGTGCGCAGGAAACGCCTTCAAAGAAGGAATCGTCTCCGAAAATAATCAAATCGAAGAACGCGCCCGTTCAGGGACGTACGTCCATGCAGGTCGTCATCGTCAAGCCCGAAAGATTTGACGACGTAAAGGCGATCGCCGATCATCTTAACGAGGGAAAGACGGTCATATTGAACCTTGAGATCGCAAACCACGAGGAGTCAAGAAGGATCGTGGACTTTTTAAGCGGTGTCGCCTATGCAAACAGCGGAAATATGAGAAAGGTCGCCGCAAGCACATTCATCATTGTTGCCCGTAACGTCGACGTTATGGGAGAATTGATGCTGGATGAATTCGACGACACGAAAATGTATCTTTAATGGATGAAAAATTCCTGACGGCAAGGATCGACGACCTGTGTGAACTTTGCGACAAGACGAACGCTCCGAAGTTTTTGGGCTTTTTGTCCGAAAAAGAGGCGGCGATCGCAAATAAACACCTTTCAGGGTCGAAGAAAGCGATCGTGTTTTACGGGGGCTACGAGGGCGCTCTGAGGACCGTTTTAGGGGTCCTGCCCGAAGGGCTTTCGGACGTTCCGTTTCCGATAACGCCCCTGTCCTTCGTTTTTCGGAAGCAGGACGAGCTTGCCCACCGGGATTTCCTCGGCGTAATTACCGGGTTAGGTATAGCACGGGAAAAGATCGGAGATATTCTCGTCCAAAAGGGGCGAGCGGTCGTCTTTGCGGATCCTTCCGCCGCGAAATTTATTCTGTCCCAGATCGACAAGGTCGGGAGGGTAGGCGTTACGGTCAGGGAAGGCTTTGATCAGCCGCTCCCCGAAGCGTCTCAAAAGAAAGAATTTTCCGATACGGTGGCGTCGTTGAGGCTTGACTGTGTGATCGCGGCGATCTGCGGACTGTCAAGAAAAGAAGCGATCGAACATATCGAAAAAGAATACGTCTTCGTTAATTCCTTGGTTTCGGATAAGATCACGAGCAGGGTAAAAAACGGCGACATAATTTCCGTAAGGAAAAAAGGCAGATTTATTATCAAAAGCGTTGATGGTGTTTCCAAAAAAGGAAGAACCGTTTTGATTTACGACAAGTATATTTAGGAGGATTTGTTATGCTGACAGCACAGGACATTAAGAACATCACCTTTTCAAGTGCAATGGGCGGATATAAAAAGGATGAGGTCGACGTTTTCCTCGACAACGTTGAGGCGGACTACGAAAAGATAGAAAAAGCGATCGCTTTAAAGGACGCAAAGATCAGCGAACTTGAAAAACAGGTCGCCGAATTCGAGCAGTCAAAGGGCAGTATCCAGAACGTTCTCATAAGCGCCCAGAACCTTGCCGACCAGATCGTTGCCGAAGCAAAGACAAAATCCGCCGAAATAGTTGCCGCCGCGCAAAAGAACGTCGACGCTATTGCCGACAAGGGCAAGCAAATAACGACCGAACTTGACGCCCGCGCCCTTGAAAAGAAGAGCAATCTCGAACAGGAGATCGCCGAGATGATCAAAAAAGCGGAGGAAAAGAAGGCAATTATCGAGCAGGCCACCGCCGCGACGGTCAGGAAGCAGCAGGAGCTCTATAACGCGATAAGAGCCGAGATGAATTCCTTCAGAAACGAAATAACCGAAAAATACAAAGAACATCTCCAACTGTTGGCAAAACTTCCGACGACGACCGAACTTGACCCGGAAAAGGCAGCGACAATAGTGTCGGAAGATCCGGTCGACAGATCCGATATTTCTTCCAAGTCGGACGATATGATCAAGCAGGAGTCCGCTCTCGAAGAGATGCCCGAAGAGACGGCGGAAGCAACAACCGAAAAAGAAGACGAATAATACCGGGATGAAAAAGAAAATGATTTCATATATTTTAGCCCTGATCGTTGCCGGCGGCATCATCAGCATCGATCAGTATACAAAAGCTCTTGCAGTCGAAAGACTCGCGGACAGCGGAAATGCACAGCCCTTCATCAAGGGGATCCTTGAGTTCAGTCTTATCAAGAATACGGGCGGAGCGTGGGGCATATTACACGACAATACCTGGATCCTTATATCGGTAACGCTGGTCGTGACCGTCGTCATCGTTGCCCTTTTGCTTAAATACGGTCCGGGCAACAAACTTGTTTTCTGGGCGGCTACCTTCGTGTTGGGCGGAGGTATCGGGAATATGATCGACCGAATTTTCAAAAACGGCGCGGTAGTCGATTTTCTTCATTTCGAATTCTGGAAAACCTTTCCGACCTTCAATATAGCCGATTGCGCGATCGTCGTCGGAGCGGCGCTTATGGTCCTTTACTTTATGCTGGATTCGATCAAAGAGTATAAAAAGCGAAAGATCGTTAAGAAAGACGACAATGAGGACAATTGAACTGATATTCGATGAACAGGAAAGCCGTCGGTTAGACGGATATATTGCCGATATGACCGATCTTTCCCGCTCGAGGGCGACGAAACTCTGCGAGGAAAACGCCGTCTTCGTAAACGGAGCGGCGGCAAACAAAAAGCAGAAGCTTAAAAGCGGCGATACCGTTAAAATCATCGTTGACGATCCCGCCCCGTATTCTGCAATGCCCGAGAACATACCGCTTGATATAGTGTATGAAGACGACGATCTTCTTGTCGTCAACAAGCCGAAAGGAATGGTCGTCCATCCTGCCGCCGGAAACGAGAGCGGAACGCTTGTTAACGCGATAATGTATCACTGCGGCGATTCTCTTTCGGGAATAAACGGCGTTATGCGACCCGGAATAGTACACAGGATAGATAAAAATACAAGCGGGCTTCTGATGATAGCAAAAAACGACGAGGCGCACGTCTGCCTCGCCGAACAGATAAAAAACCACAGCTTCGAGCGCGAGTATGAGGCAGTCGTTTACGGAAACATAAAGGA
>JAGAAE010000195.1 GCA_017615405.1 Clostridia bacterium
ATTCCGACGTTGATCTTTATCGTGCGGTTTTGACGGGCGCAAAATGCGGAGACAATAAGTGTAATGATTTTATAGAGCGTATCAGATTATTTAAGCAAAAATCGATCGTTATGCCGGTTTCGCAATTTATAAATTACTTGGTTTATGACACCGAGATATTTTCGATCATATCTTCCCTGGATAACAGTAATCATAGGCGGAAAAACGTCTATTTCCTGCTGAACTTAGCCAAGAATTCGACCGATAACGGTATCGGTGCGTTTGTCGAGCTTATCCGCTCACTCCCCGACGATACCTTTGCAACGACCGATAACGACGATGCCTCGGTCAAAATTATGACTATGCATAAATCCAAGGGCTTACAATTCCCGATCTGCATTGTCGCAAACCTCTCAAAAGAGTTCAACACCGATGATTTTAAAGGAAAATACATGATGTCCGACAAATATGGATTTACCTTTAAGCCTTACATTGAAGATAATAACGCATTTCTTGAAAATTGCGGTATTGAGCTTGCGAAAATCGAAGAAAGAACCGAATTTATTGCCGAAAGGATCAGACTGCTTTACGTCGCATTGACACGTGCCGAGGAAAAACTTGTTCTTGTGACCGGTCTTGTTAAAAAACCGGGTATTTCGTCGATCGCCGAAAAGTTGATTGGCGGTACGTTTTCGCCCTATAACGTCAATAGGTCACATTCCTTCGGACAAATGGTTTTGTCGGTTTGTTTAATGCATCCTGATGCAGATAAGCTGCGCGAGTTGGCGGGTGTTGACCTTCCGTGCCTTCCGACAAAATCAAAACTTAACGTTATTATCTGCGACGGTTGTGATGATGAAACGAAATCGGACGATGCTCCGGAATTTGTCCCCGAAGAAAAATCCGATCTCATTGAGATGATAAGGCGAAACATCGCGTATCAATACCCTAACGAGAAACTATCCGGTATTCTGGCTAAAACTTCCGTTTCCGCTCTTTCACATTCTTCGGTCGAAAATGAGTATTCCTTCACCGACCGTCCGTCGTTTATGAATGAAGACGGTATATCGGCTCCGGAAAGGGGAACAGCCGTCCATAAGATCATGCAGTTTATAGACTTTACTCCCGATATCGATATTGAAAGCGAGATCGAACGCCTTGTCGAGTGGCGGTTCATAACCGAAAAAGAAGGGGAGATCGCCGACCGTCGAAAACTTAAAGCCTTTTTTGATTCCGCTTTGTATCAAAGAGTTTTGAGATCCTCGGATATAAAGCGCGAAATGCGTTTCCTGACCGAGATCAAGGCAGGCGAAATCGGTGACGTTCCGCCCGAGTTTTACGATAAGCAGGTCATTGTTCAGGGTGCCGTCGACCTTCTGTTTTTTGAGGACGACGGAATAGTTATTGTGGATTTCAAAACCGATAGGGTAGATGACCCCGAAAAATTGCGTGAACTTTACAGCGAACAGTTAAAACTTTACGCCACGGCGTGTTCAAAGAAGTTTGAACGCCCTGTGAAAGAGCTGATAATCTATTCCTTTGCCTTGTCAAAAGAGATCAAATTACAGTCTTGATTTAGACCGTGCAATTATGTATAATAATCATTAAGTGTGGTGAGAACGTTTGGGTACTATTATTTCAAGAGTAGCCGATTTCTTTCGTGAGTCGGATAAGATTTTTTTATTCCTGTGCCTTTTGGCTTCGGGGTACGGTTGCCTTGCCGTTTTTTCGGCAACGAGGTATCTTGAGTCAAACCGACCGTTCCTTATCCAGGCGATTTGCGTCGTGCTCGGTATGATCGTTGCCATCATTATTTCGGCTTTTGATTTTCAAAAATTTATCGATAGATGGTATCTGCTTGCCGCCCTCGGGCTTATTCCTGTCTTCCTTACGTTCTTTATCGGATTTGCTCCGTCCGGTACCGATGATAAAGCCTGGCTTGATTTGGGTTTTACGACGTTTCAGCCTTCCGAACTTTTGAAAATTTGCTTTATCATAACCTTTTCGGCGCATTTGTCTAAAATCAAGCAGAATATAAATAAGTTGAAATATCTTCTTCCTCTCTGCCTTCACGGTGCATTTCCCGTTGTTCTTATCCATGTTCAGGGAGATGACGGAACGGCGCTCGTTTTTGCAATAATGGTATTATGTATGATGTAGGCTGCCGGTGTTTCCTGGAAATACTTCATTGGCGCAATCTTCGTATTTGTCGTTTCGTCACCAATCATTTTTTATATTGTTATGAATGAAGAGCAGCGTGCAAGGATACTCAGTACCTTCAATATTGAGGCGGATATCAAAGGCTCAACCTATCAGTCTTATTTTGCGCGAACGGCGCTGGCAAACGGCAGAATATTCGGTCAGGGACTGTTTAAGGGCGTTCTGACCCAATCAGGTCGTGTCCCCGAAGGTCAGAATGACTTTATTCTTGTAAGCATCGGCGAGGAACTCGGAATGATCGGCGTAGTTGTTTTGCTTGTCATCCTTGCTGCGATCGCTTTAAGGGCTTTAAGGGTTGCCGCAATTTGCATAAAAGATTCCGGTAAACTTATTTGCGTCGGTTTCTTCTCGATGATTTTTGCGCAGGCGCTTATAAACGTTGGAATGTGTACTTCGGTTTTACCCGTAATCGGTGTAACGCTGCCGTTTTTCAGTGCCGGAGGA
>JAGAAE010000196.1 GCA_017615405.1 Clostridia bacterium
ACCGCCAATATCGGCGATTTTGCCCATACCGGAACAAAGGGAATACTTTCGGCGATCCTCGCTACCTTTGCTATAGCACCGTGGGCGTTTGTCGGATTTGACACCATCCCCCAGGCGGCTGAGGAATTTAAGTTTTCCTATAAAAAAGTTATGGCAATAATGGTTATCGCTATTGCCTTCGGTTGCTTTGTTTATGTTTCAAATAATACCGTTGCCGCCGCGGTTGTTAAGAATTGGCCCGAAGAGGTTATGGACCCTAACAACTGGGTGCTGCTTGTCGCGGCAGAAAAACTGCTGGGTGTTTACGGAAAGATACTTGTGGGTGTCGGCGTTTCCTGTGCGGTGCTCTCGGGAATTATGGGCTTTTATCTCGCGTCAAGCCGCCTTATGTATTCGATGAGCAGGGACGGCTTTCTCCCCAAAGTCTTCGGGAAGGTCGATAAAAGGTTCGGCACTCCGAGAAACGCGATGATCTTCTGCGTAGCGGTCTCTTTGACCGGACCGATCCTCGGACGAGAAGCGCTCGGTTGGTTTGTCGATATGTGTTCGATCGGCGCATCGGTCGGATATTTCTTCACCTGCGCGGCAACCCTTGTTACAATGCGTAGGGATAAGGACGGAAGCCTTCTTTTGAAGATAATGGCGGTTTTGGGCATTATTTTCTCGGTGACCTTTATGATATTGCAGCTCATCCCCATTCCGGGACTTGAAGCCGTTCATTTCGGCAAGGAAAGCTATATAATGCTGGTCATATGGATAGCTCTGGGCGCGATTTTCTATCTCACACAAAGAAAAACAATCAAACAATGATTATTATCAGCCGTTCGTACCACCTTCGAGCGGCTGTTTTCTTTTATATTATATAAATGTATTGAAAAAGCCGATAAATAGTAGTATAATAAGATGAAATATTTTTGTTTTAGCAAAAAAGAGCCGAAGGGAGAAAAAGGTTTTGGAAATAAAAATCGAAGATTTAGTATCGTCAATCAAAAAGGACGGTATCGACGCCGCTAACACCGAGGCGGAAAAAATCATTGCCGATGCGAAGGAAAAAGCAGAAAAAATCATTGCCGACGCAAAGGAAGAGCAAAAAAAGATAAAGGAGCAAAGCGAGGCTGAAATAAACGTTTTGCGTGACAGCGCAAAGGTCGCCGCAATGCAGGCGGAGCGCGACGCCGTTTTGCTTTTTAAGGATGCGGTCAAAAAGGAATTTGAAAAGCTTTTGGAAGCCGATATCAAAAAGGCGCTCGATCCTAAGACCCTTGCCGAGCTTATAAAAGCGGCGCTTGCGGGAGAAAACGCCGCTGACTATCAGGCGGAGATCTCAAAGGCGCAGGAGGGTATAAAAGGCGAGCTTGCCGCCGAACTTAAAGACGGACTTGAAATAAAGATAACCCCGGATATAAATTCCGGATTCAGGCTGAGCGCCAAGGACGGTTCGGGTTATTTTGACTGTTCCGATGAAGCTATCGCCGAAATGCTGGCACCCTACTTTACCGAAATAGAATTCTGATCAAACCTGATTGCCGGTCTTCCGGCAGAACGGAGAAAAATATATGGCTTCATATTATTATTTGATGTCAAGCTTGCCGATGTTAAGGTCTGATTCAAATTTACCCGTGACCTATGAAAAGTTTTTAAGCTACTGTAAGTCCGAGGTTTCGGAGTCAAATTATCGGATCCTTGAAAGCCTTACGGTCGAGTCAAAAAGCGGTCCGCTTATAAGTGAATGGGCAAAGTTTTATTCAGCCTTTAAGGAAGAACTGACCTATCAGAGAAGCAAAAAGATGAATATAAGTTATCCCCAGCCCTTTGACGTCGATATAGAGGTCAAAAAGGCGATCACGGCGGCGGTGAACGACAGCGACCCTTTAAACGCCGAAAATACGCTTTTGTCAATTCAATTTGAAAAGCTCGACGAGCTTATCGGTATTCATTCTTTTGACGATCACGCTCTTTTCGGGTATGCGCTCAAGCTTAAATTGCTCGAAAGAAAAACGGTTTTTGATGAAAAGTCAGGGAAGACCGAGTTTACAAGGCTTGTCAAAGGGCTTGAAGAGCAGATACAATCAATTCACTGATACTCTTTTGTTTTTTTAGGAGGCAAACAATGGGAAAAAATATTTCCGGTGTTGTTACCGGAGTTAACGGTAACCTCGTTTTCGTCAAGGTCGACGGATCGATAAAGAAAAACGAGGTCGGATATATCCTCGTCGATGATAAAAAACTCAAAGGCGAGATAATCAGGATCAACAACGGCATCGCGAGTATGCAGATATACGAGATGACCGAAGGAATAAAGGTCGGCGACACGGCGGAATTTACCGACGAACTGATGAGTGTAAAACTCGGACCGGGGCTTTTGTCCCGCGTGTTTGACGGTCTTCAGAATCCGCTGCCGGAACTCGCCGAACAGTGCGGCTTCTTCCTTGAAAGGGGCGTCTATCTCGATCCTATCCCCGATAAGGAGTGGGAGTTTACCCCGAAGGTCAAGGTCGGCGACACCGTTATGCCGTCCGACACGGTCGGAACCGTCCCCGAGGGACTTTTTGAGCATAGGATAATGGTCCCGTTCGGGTTTAAGAACGTTCGCTGGACGGTTGAAAAGATAGCCGAAAAGGGCGTTTATAACGTCAACGATACGATAGCCGTTATCAAGGACGATAAGGGTCACGAAGAAGAACTGACAATGGTATTTTCATGGCCTATCAAGCGCGCCATAACAAACTATGAAAAGCGCCTTCGCCCCGACGAGCCGCTTATAACCAAGATCCGCTGTATCGACACCTTCCTGCCGGTCGCAAAGGGCGGGACCTTCTGCGTTCCCGGACCCTTCGGAGCAGGGAAGACGGTTTTGCAGCATATGGAGGCAAAGAACACCGACGTTGATATCGTTATCGTTGCCGCCTGCGGCGAGCGTGCCGGTGAGGTCGTTGAAATCCTTAAAGAATTCCCGGAACTTACCGACCCGAGAACAGGGCGCTCCCTTATGGAAAGAACGATAATCATCTGCAACACCTCTTCAATGCCGGTCGCTTCCCGTGAAGCCTCGGTTTACACCGCGATCACCCTTGCCGAATATTACAGGCAGATGGGTCTTAACGTTCTTATGCTTGCCGATTCGACCTCGCGTTGGGCGCAGGCGATGCGTGAGATGAGCGGACGACTTGAAGAGATCCCCGGCGAGGAAGCCTTCCCGGCATACCTCGAATCGGTAATAGCGGGCTTCTATGAGCGCGCGGGCAAGGTCAAACTCCGCACCGGCGAGATCGCCTCGGTAACGATCGGCGGAACGGTATCTCCCGCCGGCGGTAACTTTGAAGAACCGGTCACTCAGGCGACCCTTAAGGTCGTCGGCGCATTCCACGGGCTTTCGCGCGAGCGTTCCGACGCACGTAAATACCCGGCGATCCACCCGATAGATTCCTGGTCGAAGTATAAGGGCATCGTCGATATGGACAAGGTTGAAAATGCGAGATCGATACTTGTCAGAAGTATTGAAATAAATCAGATGATGATGGTCGTAGGTGAAGAGGGAACCTCGAACGAGGACTATATCCTTTACCAGAAGGGCGAACTGTTAGACGCGGTTTATCTCCAGCAAAACTCATTCGATCCGATCGACGCATCCTGCGGTACCGACCGTCAAAAATACGTTTTTGAACTTCTTTACACCATCCTTACCGCGGATTATTCATTCAATTCAAAACGTGAGATACGTCTCTTCTTCAACCAGTTGAGGCAGGAACTTCTCGACTGGCATACGACCGCTTTTGACACAAAGGAATTCTACGATCAAGAGCAGGTAATTAAAGATTACTACGTTAAAAAAATCGTTAAATAAGGAGGTGCCGTTATGCAAAAGATTTATACAAAGATAGAATCCATCGTAGGCAACGTCGTTGTCGTTAAAGCCGAAGGCGTCAGAAACGGCGACCTCGCTATGGTAGGCAACAGCTACGCAAACGTAATAAAACTCGATAATGATCTTGTCTATTTGCAGGTCTTTTCGGGAACGCAGGGTATCTCAACTACCGATTCTGTGAAATTCCTCAATAAACCGATGATGGTATCCTATTCCGACCGCCTTTTGGGCAGGGTCTTCAACGGCGCCGGAATGCCCCGCGATAAGGGACCCGAGCTTACCGATAATATGATTGTTATCGGCGGACCGTCGGCAAACCCTGCAAAGAGGATCGTTCCGAAAAAGATGATAAGGACCGGTATCCCGATGATCGATATGTTCAACACCCTTGTTGAAAGTCAGAAGCTTCCCATCTTCTCGGTTTCGGGCGAGCCTTATAACGAACTTCTCGCAAGGATCGCAATGCAGGCGGAGGTCGATATTATCGTTTTGGGCGGAATGGGTCTTAAACACGACGATTACCTTTTCTTTAAGGACACGCTTGAAAAGAGCGGCGCTATGGGTCACACGGTAATGTTTATCCACACGGCGTCCGACCCGACGGTCGAATGTACGCTCGTTCCCGATATGTCGCTTGCCGTAGCCGAAAAATTCGCCCTTGACGGCAAAAAGGTGCT
>JAGAAE010000197.1 GCA_017615405.1 Clostridia bacterium
GCACAGCCGTCACGATGGGGCTTTCGACGTTTTTCGGGATCTCGGGCACCGATCATAATTTTTATATAGATTTACGCGCGCTTATTATTTTAGCCGTCATCACCGCCGCGGCGCTTCTTATAAAATACGTCATAAAGAAAAAACCGCAGCCTATCCTTCTGATAGTTATTTCTGCGGTTCTGGGTATCGTTATCTATTATTAAATCGCGAAGAAGATTATGCTTATCGCCTGCAAAACGGCGCCTATATCGACAAAAACATGAAAGACTGTGTGATAGTACTTCCGTTTGGCGCCTATTCCGTAGAGGACGGCGCCTATCGTGTAGGCTATGCCGCCCGAAAGAAGATATAAAAAACCTGTGGTAGTCATCGCCCTTACCGTTTGGGGGATGGCTATTATTATACACCAACCCATAACGATATAGCATATCATTGAAAATATTGAATATTTTTTAAGATCGATCGCATTGAAGGTCGCCGCCAAAAGGGTCAGTCCCCATTCGATGCCGAATATCGTCCACGCAAGACCGGGATGGTAAATACGTATCAGGGACAGAAGTATCGGGGTATACGTCCCGGCAATAAGGAAGTATATCGTGCAGTGGTCAATGACCTGCATAACCTTTTTCGCCGTTCCTCTGCGAAGCCCGTGATAAACGCTCGAAACCGAGAAAAGGGCGATCATCGTGAAACCGTAGATGCTGCCCGAAACGACGCCCCAGACGTTTCTATGCCACGCCGAAACGATGATCACGGCAAGAAGGGTCACGACCCCGATCCCGCCGCCGACGATATGGGTTATCATATTCGCGCTGTCCTCACCGTCTGTATAGTTCGGAAGGATGCGCTCTTTTAACGGTATGCGTTTCATTTTTTCACCCTCTAAAGCGGAAACTTCCGTCGTTTGATCCGATACCATTTTATCGGCTTTGCGGAACAATGTCTATCTACACCGCAAAAAAATGACTCTACCGGTGGGTTTTCCGCCGGTAGAGTCCCTTTTTAGTGTGCTGAAATTAAACGGCCGGTCGAGGACGCCGTCCCCTACGATTTATCATTATTGCCTTCGCGTGTAGTAGGGTCGATTCACGAATCGACCGAAAAAATCAAAACATTGACAACTGATTCGTTTCGGGGAGATCGTCGAAGGCGCCTAAGTCCGAAAGATTCTGAATAATCGTTTTCGAAACGCCCGATTCCATTGCAAAATCCTCGATCGAAATATAGTCTCCCTTCTGAGCGGCGTTATATATCGAGTATGCCGCCTTCTCGCCGCAGCCCGACATCGCGCAGAACGGCAATCTCATTTTGCCGTCCTCGGGGAGATACTTTACGGCGTGGGATTTTTTGATATCTATCGGCAAAACTTCAATGCCGCGCGCCATCATTTCGTTGAATATACGCAGATTCTTATAGTTATCAAGTTCCTTTTTCTCGGCTTCCTTGCCCTTGGCGACAATGGCGTCCATAACGCTCTTGACGGCGTCGCGCCCGGCGGTTATGGTGGGAACGTCAACGTCCTCGGGGCGCGCCGTAAAGTAGGCGCAATAGTAAGCGAGAGGCTTATAGATCTTATACCACGCAATTTTAAGCGCCGAAATAACGTATGCGGCGGCGTGGGCTTTCGGGAACATATACTCGATCTTTTTACAGCTGTTTATGTACCATTCGGGAACGTCGACGGCGCGCATTTCGTCGGCGAGCTTGTTCCAATCCTCCTCGGAGATCTTGCCCTTTGCGACAAAACCTTTACGAACGGTCTCGGTTATCTTGAAGGCGAGGGCGCTGTCCATCCCCTTATAAATGAGGTACATCATAATGTTGTCACGGGTACCGATAACCTCCGAGATGGTGCAGGTGCCGTTGTCGATAAGATCCTTTGCGTTGCCGTGGTAAACGTTTGTGCCGTGGGAAAGACCCGATATCTGCAAAAGATCGGCAAAGGTTTTCGGCTGACACTCTATAAGCATATCAAGCGTCAGCTTGGTTCCAAACTCGGGAAGCCCGAGCGTTCCCGTCTTTACCCCGATATCGTCGGGCGTTACGCCGAGCGCGTCGGTCGAGGTGAAGAGGCTGTAAACTTGCGGATCGGACATTGTTATATCATTGACCTTTATGCCCGAATAGTCCTCCAAATACTTATAGGTCGTCGGCACGACGTGACCGAGCTCGTCGAGTTTCAAAATCGTGTCGTGTATCGAATGGAAGTCAAAATGTGTCGTTATTATATCGCTTCCGACGTCGTCGGCAGGGTGCTGGACGGGGCAGAAATCATATATCGACATGCCGTCGGGCACGATTATCATACCTGCGGGGTGCTGACCCGTCGTCGTCTTGACCTTTGCCTTTTCTACCTTGGTCGCAAGGCGGTTGAGTTCGGCGTTGTTGAGCGTTATATTCATCGCCTCGGCGTATGCCTTAGTAAATCCGAAGGCGGTCTTTTCGGCTATCGTCGAGATAGTGCCCGCCTTGTAGACGTTGCCCTCGCCGAAGAGGGTCTTGGTGAATTCCTGGACCCTTGTCTGCACCTCATCGGAGAAGTTAAGGTCGATATCGGGGACCTTGTCACCCTTGAAGCCCAAGAAGGTCTCAAAGGGAATATCGTGACCGTTCCTATCAAGATCGGTCCCGCATTCGGGGCACTTTTTAGGCGGAAGATCGAAGCCCGAGCCGTAACTTCCGTCGGTGAAGAATTCACTGTGACAGCACTTCGGGCAGACGTAGTGCGGCGCTAAGGGATTTACCTCGGAGATCCCCGCCATGGTCGCGACGAAGGACGAGCCGACCGAACCACGCGAGCCGACGAGATAGCCCTGCTGTTCACTGTATTCAACCAGCTTCTGCGCCGAGATATACATTATAGAGAATCCGTTGCTTATTATAGAATCAAGTTCTTTTGAAAGCCGCTTTTCGACGATCTCGGGAAGGTTTTCGCCATAGATCCTGTGGGCGTTCTTCCAGCATATTTCTTTAAGCATATCATCCGAGCCCTCGATGACCGGAGGATAGCTTTTGGTCGGCACCGGCGTTATATCGGGGCTTATCATATCGGCTATTTTTTTCGGGTTGTCGATGACGAATTCCTTTGCGCGATCGCCGAAATAATCGAAATCTTCAAGCATTTCGTCGGTCGTTTTAAGGTAGATGGGCGGCTGGAATTCGATATCGTCATAACCGATACCCGCTAAGACAATCTGCCTTATTATGCCGTCTTCCTTTTTAAGAAAATGGACGTCTCCCGTCGCAATGACCGGTTTGCCGAGCTCGTCCGCCAATGATACGACGGTGCGATTAAATTCCTTGATGACGTCTAAATCGGTGACGTTTTTATACCGATTCGGGATGACCTGCCCCGTCTTCTTGTCGGTTTTGTCGGGGAGCGAAGACTCCCTTACCATAAAGGCGTTGTTGGCGAGCGGCTGAATTTCAAGGTAGTCGTAGTAGCCGGCTATCTCGAGAAGCTCCTCGCGCGGTTTTCCGTCGACTATCGCGCTGTAAAGCTCTCCCGCTCCGCAAGCCGAACCGATAATAAGTCCTTCCCTGCGCTTATCGAGTTCCGAGCGCAAGGTTATCGGGCGGGCGTGGAAATGTTCAAGATGGGCGATCGATACAAGCTCATAAAGATTTTTAAGACCGACGCTGTCCTTGACAAGGATGATCTGATGCTTGCGAAGTTTACCGATCTCCTTTGAGTTAAGCCCCGAAATATCATGCTTGATATCGTCGACAAAATAACTTTCGACACCGTAAATGACCTTGAAATCTCCGCCCGATTTACGGATTTTTCCGACGGCGGACGCGGCGGCAGGATAACTCTGGACGACGCCGTGATCGGTTATGGCTATCGCTTTATGCCCCCACCTGTATGCCTGATCTATAATGTCCTCCGCCTTGGAAACGGCGTCCTTTGCCGACATATTCGTATGGCAGTGAAGCTCGATACGCTTTTCGCCCTCGTGCTCGTCGGTTTCCTCATATTTTACGACCGTGGCAAGCGAGGTCGCCTCAACGATGAACTCACCCGACCAGTTATCGAATTTATAGTCGCCGTTGACTATGATCGTCGCGCCGTCGTGCGCCTTTGAAAGCGCCTTTTTAACCGA
Organism: Clostridia bacterium; assembly: GCA_017615405.1. Lineage (GTDB taxonomy): Bacteria > Bacillota > Clostridia > Oscillospirales > Acutalibacteraceae > UBA737. The sequence continues at coordinate 4,104 of JAGAAE010000197.1, forward strand.
CGCCGCCTCCCTGTCGGGATCATCGGAATATTTAAGATGGATAAATTTAACAACGTTAACGCGGATGGAATTAGTACCGTCGCTGACGTAGAACTTTGCCGAAACGAGCCTTCTGCCGTTTTTGATATCGCGCTCGTTTACCTCGGCGCCGAAGACCTCGCCCCAGAAGGCGACCGGCTTTATTTCATGTTGCTCGACGGGGGGCGTTATATCCTTTATTTTTACTATTTTGGTGTTTATTTTACGCCCGTAAAAGAGTTCTGCGCTTTCGACGTATATCGGCAGTCCGTCGGCGGGTCTGCCCTTGAATTCCTTCTTTTCTGTATCGTTTTTTTCGGGCTTCGATGCCTCTTTTTGGGGCTTTGTTTCGGTTTTTATCTCAATTTTCTCGCCCTCGGCGTTTCCGTCGATGACTACCGATATATCAAGCCCGAAAATATCTCTTATCTCGTTTTCTATGTCCCTTTTAAAGGAGGAATCATTGACCGTGTCGATCCCGCCGTATTTGAGGGTTATCGTAAGAATTCCGTCGGCAAGATCATAAAGCGCGCC
>JAGAAE010000198.1 GCA_017615405.1 Clostridia bacterium
AAACTTGAAAAGGTCACCGAACAAGGTGAACTTATCGTATCGGGCGCCGACCTTCTTGACGGTACGCCCATCTATGACATTAAGCCCTATCTCCCCTATGCCGACAGTATTCCCGATGCTCTCGGCGGATTTACCGATGAAAACAAAAGGCACCGTCTTAAAATAACAGACGGTGCGGAAATATTAAACAGCCTGCCGCGTGACAAAATACAAGCGGTCATAGACTGCATCTGCGAAGACCCGCGACCTTCGTATCAGGACGATAAAGATCGGGTTTACAGCATGCGGTTTTCGGACTATGATATTCATTTTACTGTTGACGGTGAAAACGTTACCGTTACCGGTGTTGAAATAAAGTAACCCTTAACCCCTCAAAAGTTCTTTTATGACCTCGCCCGCAATTATAAATCCCGCGACGGGCGGAACAAAAGAATTTGAAGCAGGGGTATTTATATTTTCGGTTATAACGATCGGTTTTTCATTTGAACAAACAACCTTGAGGCTGTCGATCCCGCGTTTCCTGCATTCATTCCGCATTATCCTCGCAAGCGGATCGATATTTGTTTTGTAAATATCGGTAACGCAAAATCTTGTAGGATCAAGTTTATTTCCCGTTCCCATTGACGAAATCACCGGGATATTATTCTTTTTTGCATATTCAATAATAGTTAGTTTCGCCGTTACGGTATCGACGGCATCAACGATATAATCGTAGCCCGAAAAATCAAACGTGACGGCATTTTGCGGCAGAAAGAAAGTATTATATGCGCTTACCTTGCATTCGGGATTGATATCAAGTATCCTTTTCTTTATGACCTCGACCTTCGGTTGACCAAGCGTAGTTTCAAGCGCAATGATCTGACGGTTGATATTGGTAATATCCACCGTATCTTTATCTATTATATCAATACCGCCTATCCCGGCTCTCGCGAGCGCCTCGACAACGTAGCCTCCGACACCGCCGACACCGAAGACCGCGACCTTCTTTTTTGATAATATCTCGGTTGAAGACCCGCCGAAAAGCATTTCGCTTCTTAAAAATCTTTTATCCATATTTTCCCTTAACATTTTCGTTTTTATAAATTTTACCACCAATTATCTTATCTTGTCAAGAAATCTTGAAAAAGTGAGAAAATTATTATATAATTGTCTATATTCTCTTTTGAGGTTTAATATGAAGGTTTGTTTTCACACTTTAGGCTGTAAAGTTAATCAATATGAAACACAGGCAATGAAAGAACTGTTCCAAAAGAACGGTTATTCGGTTTGCGACAACAACGGTTTTGCAGACGTCATTGTTATAAATTCATGTTCTGTCACTGCCGAAAGCGACAGAAAAACAAGACAGCTTTTAAGAAAATGCCGTAAAGAAAACCAAAACGCCGTCATTGTTCTTACAGGCTGTATGGTCCAGGCTTTCCCCGAAAAATCCAACGCTTTAGAACAGGCCGATATAGTCATCGGGAACAAGGACTTTTCAAGGATAACGGATTCGGTAAATGATTTCTTACGGACAAATAAGCGCATTTATATTTATAACAAACACACAAGCGGTGATAATTATACAACTCCCGAAATATCGGATTTTGAAGAGCGAACCAGAGCATACGTTAAAATTGAAGACGGTTGCGACCGCTTTTGCTCCTATTGCATCATTCCCTTTGCCCGCGGCAGAGTTCGTTCAAAAAGCCTTGACGATCTGAAAGCCGAGGCGTCACGACTTGCCGACAACGGATTTTCGGAGATCGTTCTCGTCGGTATAAATCTTTCGGCATACGGCAAAAACGAAGACTTTAATATTTGCGACGCCGTCGAAACAGTTGAAAAAATCGACGCGATAAAAAGAATTCGTTTAGGCTCGTTAGAACCCGACCATATTACCGACGATATGTTACTTCGTCTAAAAAAAGCAGACAAGTTTTGCCCGCAGTTTCACCTTTCGTTACAATCCGGATGTGACGAAACGCTTAAGCGAATGAACAGAAAATATGATACGGCTTTTTATGAGGATCTTGTCAGAAGAATCCGAAAAATCTTCCCCGATTGCTCGATCACGACCGACGTTATGGTAGGTTTCTCGGGTGAGACCGTTGAGGAATTTGAAAAAAGCCTTGAATTTGTAAAAAAAATCGGTTTTGCGAGGGTACATATTTTTCCCTATTCGCGCCGTAGCGGGACTTTGGCGGACACCTTTACAGATCATGTGCCCAACGCCGAAAAGGCGCGTAGAGCCAAACTAATGAGCGATATTGCCAAAACCGGTGAAAGAGAATATATAAAAAATCTTATGGGCAAAGAAAAACCGGTGCTTTTTGAGACACCGGAAGGAGAATTTGCCGTCGGTTACACCGAAGACTATATAAGAGTAAAGGTAAAAACCGATAAAGACCTCATCGGAAAGATAATGACAGTAAGAATCACCGATACGTTTGATGACTATTGCACCGCAACTGTTATTTAAGGATTTCTTATATTGATAAGATGAGAAACACCCGGTATGCTTTCGCCCTGCAGTGCAGAGGTCGGCGAAAGAAGTGCCCCGGTCGACATAAACAGAATATTATTGAAATCCCCGTTTTCAAGGCGGTGCATAACGTAGGAATTAAGAACAGCCGCGCTGCATCCGCATCCCGAACCTCCGGCATTCACGTCCCGGAGGTTTTTGTCATATATCATAAGCCCGCAATCATTATGCCGGCAACGAATATCAATATCATCCTTTATAAGAAGTTCATAAAGAAGTTTCGTTCCGACCTCACCTAAATCTCCGGTGAATATGATATCGTAGTCTTCGGGCGTCGTATTTGTATCAAGAAAGTATTCTCTGATGGTGTCCGCCGCACTTGGCGCCATAGCGGCGCCCATATTGTTCGTATCGGTTACACCCTTGTCGACGATTTTTCCGAACGTTACGGAATTGATATAGGGCTTATTATCGCTTCTTGATACAAGCGTTGCCCCGGATCCCGTAACCGTTCTTTGTGACGTCGGAGTACGAAGAGCACCGTATTCAAGCGGAAATCTATACTGTCTTTCTGCCGAGCAAAAATGTGATGACGTTACGGCGGCGGCGACGTTTGCGATCCCGCAGTCGACAAAAATGCTCGCCAGCGACAACCCAAGCGCCATTGTAGAGCAGGCGCCGTAAATACCGACATAGGGTATCTCTTTTCCTTTAAGCCCGAAAGTGCTGCCGATACATTGATTAAGAAGATCCCCTGCGAATATTATATCGCAGTCCTTTTCGGATATTCCCGCTTTGTTAAGGGCTGTTTCAACGGCTATTTTTTGTATGCGGCTTTCCGCCTTTTCAAAGGTATCTTCGCCGAAACGTATATCGACGTCAAAGCGGTCAAATTCGTCACCGATCGGACCGTCCCGTTCGGTTTTTCCGACGACCGAGCCATATCCGATTATTGCTGGTCGGTTGCCTAATATTATCGTACTGTTACATATTCTTTCCGCCATTAAAAAACCGCCTTCATCAAATAGTATATCACGCCGTAAATTACGCTTGCAATCGTTCCGTACATTATAACAGGTCCCGCAATGCTGAAAATTTTTACTCCGACGCCGCCGATAAATCCCTCGCTTTTGAACTCGATCGCAGGAGCGACGATGGCGTTTGAAAATCCGGTTATCGGCACCAAAACTCCTGCGCCGGCTACCTTTGAGATCTTTTGAAACAGTTTAATTCCGGTCAGTAGTGCGGCGATCGTTATCAACGTCAATGCAACAAGGATCGGTCTTGTATTTTCGTCGGCGCCGAGGTAAACGTAAAGTCTTCCGAACAATTCACCTATTACACAGACGAGTCCGCCGAACAAAAACGCAAGAAAAAAGTCTCTCGCTTTCTTTGAATTCCGAGACGCTTTTTTAACCATTAAATCATACTCTTCATTTTTTATAAACATAAAAACACCCTCTTTGAGTATTATCTCAAAAAGGGTGTCTTTTTATACTATACTATTTTATCATTTCGTTGAATTCGGCTTCACTGATGACGTGTATTCCGAGATCATTAGCCTTAGTAAGTTTGCTCCCGGCATCCTCACCTGCCAAAACGTAGGTCGTTTTTTTAGAAACTGACGAAGAAACTTTTCCGCCGTTTGCCTCTATGATCGCCGATGCTTCCTGCCGGGAATAATCAGGAAGCGTTCCCGTAAGGACGAATGTCATACCATGAAAACGGTTGTCAACGACGGTCGACTCGGCTTTGAGATTCAGCCCGAGAGATTTAAACTCCTCGACCATCTTTTTACTGTCCTCCAGCGAAAAGAAATCGAAAATGGATTTTGCCATTATTTCACCAACACCGTCAATACTCTCAAAATCCTCGACCGATGCCGACATAATCGCGTCAATATCATTATACCTTTCAGTTATCAACTTTGCGGCTTTAGATCCTATATGACGAATACCGAAAGCAAACAGCAGGCGGCTTAAATCATTTGATCTGGATTTATCAATAGCCGCTTTCAGGTTGTTTACGGTCTTTTCACCGGTTCGCTCAAGGCTTAGGACCTTATCATAATCGAGCTTATATATATCTGTAATGTCCGAAATCAATCCGGCGTCGACAAACTGTTCAAGTGCCGCAGGACCTAATCCCTCAATATCCATAGCGTCCCTTGACGTAAAATGGATAAGATGACGTAACAGTTGAGCGGGACATTCCGCATTGGTACAACGAATGACAGCCTCACCGGGTTCCCTTGTGACCGGGGAGTTGCAGGAAGGACAGACATTGGGCATTCTGAAAACTTCTCCGCCGCCGTGGTGTTTGACCCCCAAAACTTCGGGAATGATCTCCCCCGCTTTTCTGACGATAATAGTAACGCCGATAGCAATTTCTTTTGAGTTTATGAAATCCTCATTGTGAAGAACGGCTCTTGAAACGGTCGTTCCCGCAAGAAATATAGGATCAAATGCCGCGGTCGGCGTCAATGCACCGGTTCTGCCGACGTTGATTTCGATGTTTCTGAGGATAGTTTCCTTTTCTTCGGGCGGATACTTATAGGCAACCGCCCATTTCGGATACTTCGCTGTGCTTCCGAGTTCTTTTCTGTACGCAATGCTATCGACCTTGATAACCGCCCCGTCAATATCATAAGGGAGGTCTCCCCTGTTGTCGCCGATCCTTTTGACCTCGTTTACAGCATCTGAAATTGTTTTGCAAGCCTTGTATGATGGCAGAACGTTAAAGCCGAGATCCTTTAAAAAATCCAAGGATTCTATATGAGATTTAAAGGCTTTATCGCATTTTTGAATATTGAAAATGAATATATCAAGATTTCTCGATGCGGTAACAGCACTGTTTTTTTGTCTTAAAGATCCCGCGGCGGCATTTCTCGGATTCTTTGCAGGAGTTTCGCCCATAAGTTCCTGTCGCTCAACGAGTTTTAAGAAACTTGATTTCGGCATATAGACCTCGCCTCTTACTTCGAGATCGCCGTTATAGGGAATACTCTTCGGGATCGTTTCTATGCCTAAAAGGTTTGCGGTGACGTCTTCGCCCGTTGTCCCGTCCCCGCGAGTTGAACCTCTTACAAAATCACCGTTACTGTATTCAAGCGATACAGAAAGTCCGTCGATTTTCGGCTCAACCGAAAAACAGGTCTCGGACAGTTTGATCTTTGAACAGAAATCTTCAAGCTCTTCAAAGCTGAAAACATCCTGAAGACTTTCCATTTTTACAGTGTGATTTACAGGCTTAAACAGATCGTTTGCCTTACCGCCGACGTTTTGTGTCGGAGAATCGTCGGTTATCAGTTCGGGATACTCTTT
>JAGAAE010000199.1 GCA_017615405.1 Clostridia bacterium
GATAATATCAGGGCGGCTTTGACCGCCAAAACAAAGGCGATAATCGTCAATTCCCCGAATAATCCTTCGGGCGTTGTGTTCGGCAAAGAGGATATAAAGGCGCTCGCTGACCTGTTAAAAGAGCACGGCGAAAAAATCGGAAGCGCGGTTTACATTATATGCGACGAGCCTTACCGTGAGATAGTTTACGGCGATATCGAGGTGCCCTACATTCCGTCGATTTATGATAACACGGTAGTTTGCTATTCTTACAGCAAATCCCTCTCCCTTCCGGGCGAGCGTATCGGTTATATTATGGTATCTCCAAAGGCGGAGCAGTCCGAGGACGTCTATTTTGCCGTCTGCGGCGCGGGTCGCGTTTCGGGCTACGTTTGCGCTCCAAGTCTTATGCAGTACGTTGTGCGCGAGTGCGACGGGCTTTTGCCGGATATCGACAAGTATGCTAAAAACCGCAACCTTATATACGATTCCTTAAAGGAGATAGGCTACGAGGTAGTCCGTCCCGACGGCGCGTTTTACCTCTTTGTAAAGGCGCTCGAGCCGGACGCCGTTAAATTCTGCGAAAAGGCTAAAAAGCACGAGCTTCTTTTGGTGCCGAGCGACTCATTCGGAATAAAGGGCTACGTGAGAATTGCCTATTGCGTAAGCTTTGAACAGATAAAGAACTCGATCCCCGCCTTTAAGGCGTTATATGAAGATTACAAAAAAGGGTGATATTTTGGATATCAGTCAAACAAGGAAAGAAATCGACCGCATCGACCGCGAAATGGCTAAGCTCTTTGAGGAGCGTATGGCGGCATCAAAAGAGGTAGCCGGATATAAGCAGAAAACGGGACTTCCGGTTGAGGACAAGCAGAGAGAAAACGCGATTTTAGAGGACGCCGCAAAGCGGATAGAAAACAAGGAATATCTGCCCTACTATATCGATTTTATCAAAAGCAATATAAAGATCTCAAAGTCCTATCAGAAGCGGCTTTTGGGCGGTATGACGGTCGCCATAAGCGGAAACGAGGGCGCCTTTGCCGATCTTACGGCGAAGAAGGTCTTTAAATCGGCGAACGACGAATACTTCCGCGATTTTGCCGCGGCGTACAGGTCTGCCGAAATGGGCGAAAGCGATCTTGCCTTTTTGCCGCTTGAAAACAGCTTCGGCGGCGACGTCGGCGCGGTGCTCGACCTTATGTTTTTCGGAAGCCTCTACGTAAACGGTATATATGAATCCGAGATAGTTCAAAATCTGTTAGGCGTCAAGGGCGCCGACGAAAACACGGTTAAAACGGTTTTAAGCCACCCCCAGGGGCTTGCTCAATGCCGCGAGTTTATCGAAAACGCGGGTTATGAGGTAAGAGAAACCGCATCTACCACCGAGGCGGCAAGGATCGTTGCCGAAAGCGGCGATCCTACTTTGGGTGCCATCGCAAGCGAGGAAGCGGCAAAGACCTTTGACCTTAAAGTCATCAAAAACCATACGAACGAGCAAAGCGGAAATACCACCCGTTTCGCCGTTCTTTCAAGGACGAAAAAGGAGCCGTCCGACAGCGATGACCGTTTTATCCTTATGTTCACGGTCAAGAACGCCGCGGGCGCGCTCTCAAAGGCGATCTCGGTCATCGGAAACTATGAATTCAACCTTTTATCCCTGAAATCGAGACCCACAAAGCTTGAAACGTGGAACCATTATTTCTACGTTGAGGGCGAGGGAAATATAGCGTCCGACAAGGGCAAAGATATGTTGGAAGCCCTTGGAAATTGTTGCAACAATCTTAAAGTTTTAGGCAGCTTTAAAAAAGAAGAGAAGGTGTGAATCTATGAAAAATACCTTTGGAAACAACGTAACCGTTACGCTTTTCGGTGAAAGTCACGGTGAGGCGATAGGCGCCGTGCTTGACGGTCTGCCGTCGGGCATAAAGATCGACAGAGAATATATCGCCGACTGCCTTTCAAAGCGACGACCCTACGGCGATATCTCGACCGCCCGCGCCGAAAAGGATGAGTTTAAGATATTAAGCGGCGTAAACGGCGATCTGACGACCGGAACACCGATTTGTATCATAATCGAAAACGAAAACGTTAAATCGGGTGACTACGAAAACATAAAACTTACGCCGAGACCCTCCCATGCCGATTTCACCGCCTTTTGCAAGTACGGCAGCGTAGGAGTTCTCCCGGGCGGCGGGCATTTCAGCGGAAGACTGACTGCGCCGCTCGTTGCGGCGGGCGCTATTGCCTTGTCTGTTCTTAAAGCCAAGGGTGTTCTTATCGGCACGCATATAAAAAGCATCGCTGACGTAAAGGACAGAGATTTTGCCGATATAAATAAGGATATTGAACGGCTTTCCGACCTTAAATTCGCCGTTTTAGATCAAGCCCGTGCCGAAAAGATGACCGACGTTATAAGGGCGGCAAAAGCCGAGGGCGACAGTGTCGGCGGTGTGCTTGAAACCGCCGTGACCGGGCTTCCGGCAGGCGTAGGCGAGCCGTGGTTTGACAGCCTTGAAGGGGTGCTCTCCCATGCTCTTTTCTCAATACCCGGCGTTAAAGGTATCGAGTTCGGAGCGGGTTTTAGCATAACCGAAAAAAGAGGCTCAGAGGCAAACGACGAATTCTGCATTAAGAACGGAAAACCCTCGACTCTCACAAACAATTCGGGCGGTATTTCGGGCGGCATATCAAACGGCGAGCCGATACTCTTCCAATTAGCCGTCAAGCCCACGCCGACCATTTTCAAGGAGCAAAAAACGGTCGACCTTACGTCGGGCACCGAAACGACCATAAAGCCTCAGGGTCGCCACGACCCCTGCATCGTTCACAGGGCAAGGATCGTTGCCGACAGTGTCACCGCTCTTGCGATCCTTGATATGTTATCGGCAAAATACGGCGTCGAGGGGCTTAGAGAGTAATGGAATACGGACTTATAGGAAAGCCGCTCGGGCACAGCTTTTCAGCCCAGATACATCCGAAGCTTTTTGACTGCAAATACGAGCTTAAAGAAATAGAACCTCAGGATCTCGCCGGATTTCTTGAAAAAAGGGATTTTAAGGGCATTAACGTGACCATTCCCTACAAGCGCGAGGTCATCGGGCATCTTGACTTTGTCGATGAAAACGCAAAAAAGATAGGCGCCGTCAACACGATAGTCAATAAAGACGGACGGCTTTACGGTTATAACACCGATTTTTCAGGGCTTAAAATGCTGATAACCTCAAACGGTGTTTCCTTAAAGGACAAAAACGTTCTTATTTTAGGCTCGGGCGCCACCTCAAAAACCGC
>JAGAAE010000200.1 GCA_017615405.1 Clostridia bacterium
ATTCGTTGTAAATCCGAGATACAGAGCCCAGTCGTGTATTTATGTTACCAACGGTAATATCAATACCAGCAAAACTGTTGAGGATGACGATACGATCGACGGAAGTGTCAGCGGTACCGACGTTTCGGCGTCAATATATCTTGCCTATACGATCGTTGACTTTTTAAAGCAGCCGAATATCTATAAGGAAATGATAAACACCTATCCGAGATATGAGGACTATAACTATAAGAGTCTGAAAAGCAAGATAAGCGTCAGCCGCTCGCAGGAAGAAAAATCGATGCTTATCTATATTTCGGTAGTTTCAACGTCTGCCAATGAGGCGGTTCAGATAGCCAATGATTTTGCCGAGTGTTGTAAAGAATTCATTCCCGCCAACGTCGATAAGAACATCAACGTTTCAATAACCAATGCCGACGGGGCGAGCAACGTATATCCGCGAACGGTTATGAGTTCGGCGATCGCATTCCTTGTAGGCGCGGTTCTGACCTTTGTTATAGCGTTTATAATCGATATTTCCGATCAGTCCATCCGCGGTGAGGATGAATTTATCAATCAGTATGACATACCTCTTCTCGGCTCGATCCCCGATTTCGATAATATCAATACTTCTCCGAATTACAAGGGATATTACGGTAAGGCGACCTTCAGGAAAAGGTTCAGGATCCAATCGGGCGGTAGTAATACGAACGATGATTCAAAGATCAACGTCCTCGAAAAGAAGCAGGTTCCTTTTGCGATCGTTGAGGCGTATAAGAATATTCGTACCGGCGTTGCATACCTGTTGTCCAAGGAAGATAAGAACAGCCTGACCATTACGAGCGCCAACGCAGGCGAAGGTAAATCAACGACCGCCGCCAATTTAGCAGTTGCGTTTTCACAGCTCGGTAAAACCGTATTGCTTGTCGATGCCGACCTCAGAAGAGCAACGCTCCATAAAAAATTCAAGCTCGAAAATAATAAAGGGCTCGCCGACGTTTTGACGGGGATCGCGAGCCTTGACGAAACGATAGTTACGGTAAAACCCGGTCTTAACGTTCTGACCGCCGGATCTATGCCGCCCAATCCTTCGGAACTTCTTGATTCTTCCGCATTTGAAGATACCATGAAAAAACTTAATGAGCAGTACGATTGCGTCATCGTCGATACTCCTCCGCTTAACGTCGTTACCGATTCGATGCTGGTCGCTCCTCAGACCGGTGGCGTCGTTTTGGTCGTTCGTGACGGCTACACCCCGCATTATTCGATCAAAAAGGCGCTCGGAGATATGGATTTCTCCAATATCAACGTTTTAGGTGCGGTTATGAACGGTGCACATCCGAAAAACAAGAACAGGTATATTTACCGTAAATATTCCTATGGATATTACGGCAGTTACTACAAATACGATTATAAGAAGAACAGTTACAATTACGGCTATTCTTCAAAGCAACCGACCGAAAGTAACGACGGATTTGATAAATAGTATTTGATGGGGGATAGGAGCGCGTTTTCCTGAAAAGGTGCGACCGGTTCCCCCGTTTTTTTGAAAGAAGGTGAAAAAATGAGGCTTATCGATATCCATTCGCATATTCTTCCCGAAATGGATGATGGCGCGAAAAATCTCGGAGAATCGAAGAAGATCCTTAAAATGTTGAAGGAACAGGGGATAGATCTTGTTGTCGCAACGCCTCATTTTTATCCTATGGATATGAGTCTTGAGGATTTTATCGAAAAGCGAGAATCAAGGCTCGAATTGCTTAAAGAAGATATCAAGGGTCAGGATATGCCCGAGATTTTTCTCGGCGCCGAGGTATACTACTTTACGGGTATCGGAAAAAGCGATCTTATAAAGACGCTCGCCGTCGAGAATACCAACTATCTGCTACTTGAGATCCCGCTTGAAAACGTTACCGACAGTCTTATCCGGGATATCCGCGATATAAGGGAAAATCTTAAACTGATCCCTATCATCGCGCATATCGAAAGATACGTCAAGGTGAAAAGATTTAAACAGCTCCTCAAACTCGTTGAGGAAGGCGTTTGCCTGGCGCAGATCAATACTTCCGCTGTAATCAAGAGATCGTTTAAAAAAACGGCAAGAAAGCTGTTAAAGAGCGGATATATCGCTTTCCTCGCCTCGGATGCCCATTCTTCGGAACATCGTCCTCCGCACTTTGACGAGGCATTCCTGGAGATACAGACGGCGATGGATTCTTCGGTTTTCCAGGAACTGTTATCGCATCTCGATACCTTTTCCAATGAGGTTTTAAAGGAAAAAACCGATGAACAGTAAAACGCTTAATATCATCCGTTCGGGCGAGCTTATCTATTTCACCTTCCCGAAACTTGAAAAAACCGGAATGGTAAGGCATTGTTTTACGACCCGTTTCGGCGGTGTAAGTAAAGGGTGCCTTTCGTCAATGAATATGAATTTCAATCGGGGCGACGAACGGGAAAACGTCATAAAAAATTATGAAAAGATTTGCGGCGCAATAGGCATTGATACCGCAAATCTTGTTTTTACCAAACAGACCCATACCGATAATTGCGTTATAGTCACCGAAAAGGACAGGGGAAAGGGCTTTTCAAAAGAAGGCTTTTCCGATGTTGACGGGCTTGTTACAGACCGTAAAGGCGTTGCGCTCGTCACCCAGTTCGCTGATTGCACGCCTCTTATTTTCTGCGACCCGGTCAAAGGCGTTATCGCATCGGTACATTCGGGCTGGCGAGGCACCGTCAAGCGAATAGGCAAAAGGGCAGTCGAAATAATGGCAAACGATTTCGGCTGCGCCGTGGGCGATATCATAGCGGCGATAGGTCCATGTATCGGTAAGTGCTGTTACGAAGTGGATGACGCGGTTTTTGACGCGTTCTCGGTCGCCGGTTTTGATACCGATCCCATTTTCACCGCGAAGGGCAACGGTCATTATATGCTCGATCTGACCCTTGCAAACAAACATGTCATTGTTTCGGCCGGAATAAACCCCGAAAACATTGACGTTTCGGACGTTTGCACCTGCTGTAATTCGGATGAACTGTTTTCCCATCGGGCAAGCGGCGGAAAAAGAGGCACTATGGCAGCGATAATAGAGCTTAAATAGAAAAAGAGCTATCCTTCGTTAAAGGATA
>JAGAAE010000201.1 GCA_017615405.1 Clostridia bacterium
CTGCGGAGAGTTCGCAAGGACCCTCGCAGCCTGCGGCGCGAAGGTCGCACTGCTCGACATAAACTTCGACGCGGCGAAAAAGGTCGCCGACGAAATAGGGGAGAACGCCCTTCCCGTCGCCTGCGACTGCCTTAATAAGGAGAGCATAAAGCAGGCGCGCGAAAAGGTGCTCGAAAAGTTCGGCACCTGCGACATACTCATAAACGGCGCGGGCGGCAACAACCCGCGCGCCACGACCGACAATGAAACACAGACGCCCGACCTTGAGTGCGCCAGGGACTTCTTCTCGATAGACGAAAAGGGTCTGCGCTTCGTTTTCGATCTCAACATCCTCTCGGCGTTTTTAACGACTCAGGTCTTCGCCGCCGACATGGTGAAAAAGGGCGGCAGCATAATCAACATAAGCTCGATGAACGCCATAAGGCCGCTGACCAAGATACCGGCTTATTCGGCGGCAAAGGCGGGAGTTTCCAACCTCACCCAGTGGCTCGCGGTGCACTTCGCCCCCTGCGGCATAAGGTGCAACGCCATCGCCCCCGGCTTCTTCGCGACCAATCAGAACAGAGCCCTGCTCTTCAACCCCGACGGCACGCCGACGGCGCGCACGGGCAAGATACTCGCCGCGACCCCGATGAAGCGCCTCGGCGAAGTAAGCGAGCTTTGCGGGTGTTTGCTGTGGCTTCTTTCCGAGGACGCCGCGGGCTTCGTCACCGGCGCCGTCATCCCCGTCGACGGCGGCTTCTCGGCGTATTCAGGAGTTTGAAAAAAGCGGAGCTTTTTTCTCGATATAAATCCCTGCGGGATTTATATCATATCGAGCGCGGACGAAGTTCGCGCATATCGAACGCCCGCAAGGGCGTATATCGCGTTTGCAAAGCAAACATATCGAATCGCCCGACGGGCGATATATCGCAAAAAAAAGCCCCGCCTGCAAGCGGGACTTTTTTCATTCATTAAATGCTTATTCTACCGGTCTAAATACACTTTGCGATTGAAGTTGCAACTTCATAAGCGAGATTTACCGGGACGGCATTGCCAATCATTTTATATGCATCATCAACATAGTCATAAATGAACTTGAAGTCATCGGGGAAGCCCTGAACTCTTGCAATCTCTCTAACTGTCATACGACGATAAAGATGTTCTTTTCCGGGAACAAAACGGCGGACGTTCTGCTCGATAAACTGCATTTTCGGCGCTTGCGGGTGTAACTGACATTGTCTGCCTGAGGCTTGAACCGTGAATGCCTGTTCATCCCAACTTTTAACACGGTTTCTGCTCATGAAAATTGTTGAAAAAGCGCCTGTAAAATATTCATTATTGTTTATTGCTCGCGGATTATGGCGATTGTGCGGTGCTGCAGGGACGGCCGTTTTCTGCAGATCCCATATGATATCACGCAGAGTTATTTTTTTACGGTCGTCCTCCGTGCTTCCCTTAGGGAAGACAAAACGTTTGTTCAGGTCTTTCCGGAAGCCTATGTAAAAAACCCGTTTCCGTTCTTCTGCAACGCCGTAGTCCTTTGCATTTACCATCGTTACGGAAACGTTGTAACCGCATCCTTCAAACATAGCGATAATGTTTTTTACTGCTTCACTATGGCGCGAGGCGAGCATCCCGGGCACATTTTCGGCAAGAAAAAACTTCGGTTGAACCTTTTTCAATATGCGGATATAGTCGTAAAACAGTTTGCCTCGTTCGTCGTTTATGCCTCTCAAGCTGCCGGCCTCACTCCACGATTGACATGGAGGTCCGCCGATAATGCCGTCAACGTCAGTCGGGAAATCGTCCGCCTTGATGTTGCGGATATCTCCCTCTATCAGTTTTGTTTTTGGGTGGTTGACTTTGAACGTTTCCCAAATTGTAGGGTCATACTCATTTGCAACGGGAATTTCAAAACCTGCTTTTTCAAAACCCATGTCAAGCCCGCCGCAACCTGAGAAAAGACTTATAACTTTCATTCAGCACCTCACCTCAATCAAGAGAAAACATTATCAGTTTTGCATTGACAAGACGGGCGGGATTGTCCGGATTCTTTATACGCACATCGCGAATTTCAAACCCATGGTCATTAAGAGAGGTAATCAAATCCGTATTGTCAAAAGTGTTCCATTTTGTCTCGTTGATGATGCACATAAAGTTGAATGATTTCGTGAAATCTCTCTTATAGACATATTCAAATACCCGCCAAGGATTTTCGATGCCCCACATACCGCGGACACGCATATATGTAATTCCTAACGGGTCAACCTTGTTTATATGCCCCAGTTCTTTGGTTTCCGCAAACTCCACACCGGGAATTGCCTCGACACCGCTTTTAATTGTTTTCTTGATGCGACTGTAGCACTCTTCGCTCGCACAATAATCAAGACCGTAAACCATTGCAAGATGCTTTAGTTGATTTCCGTTCATGATTCCGACCGCATAGATCATATCCTTTTCGGTCCAGTCTTCAGCCGAACGGCATGCACTTGATATCATTGGACTGTTGCTTTTCAAATTGTGCTTCGGATAACTTGAATTAAGTGCGAGGGAAGCACCGTTGCTTTCAATCTTTTTTGTTTCTATGGCATCTCCTCCTCGAAGCATAGCGTCGGGAGGGTTGCTGTTGTTTCCCAAATAGGAAAACACCTCGTTGATTTTTTCCAAACGGGCAGTTTCCGACATATCAAAAGTATTCGCAAATAAGTCCTTGATATATTCTTCAAGGGCATCTCCGGCATTGTTTGCCCTATTTCTGCCGGAATAATATGAAACAACATTGACGACGGGATTTTTCACGAGGTTATAAATTGCGTTAATTATGTTCATTAGTTTTGTCCCCCTATTGTTTCTTTTTTTATTATAAAACAAAAAAACAGTTTATTCAATCTTTCGAATACGCTTTTTAATTACTTCAAACAAAAGTAAGGGCATATACGATGTTTTTTTGATAAACAAAACTCAGCGTTGATTATAACGCTAAGATCATTTGCTTGACCGACGATCTTATTCACTATACACTATAAATGTAAGTAGTATATTTTGTGTTTACTGGTCGAAAAAGTTTAAGAAAAGAAAATGAAAGGGCGGTGAATTAAATGGCGATTATAACAGACGAGCTGCATTCTAAAGGAATTGATGTTTTACACAAAATGTCAGGTGAAAAAGTTCTTTTCAGACATCCGGATTTTCTACAAGAAAAACGACTATATCGTTATAGGTCACGTATAATCAGAGCTGTTGAGGAAATCTGTACAGGGAATATATATCTGTCTGAATCCAACAAACAAAATGACCCTTTTGATGGTTCTTACGCTTTAACTGATGAAGCTTTTTTGAACGAAAAATATCCTATAGAATTTTTATATAGTTACATCTCAATTAAGTTTGCATTACCTGAAAACTACCGATCATTATGGGAAAAAGTTTCCGGTATATCATTCAGTCAAGATATATCGGTAAAAAACTTTATTCTTTACTTTTCCGAACTAGTAAAAAAACCCAAAGGGTATATTTTTCATTTTCTAAAAATGTTTCTTGACGTTGGAAACAGACGAAATAATGAAACTTATAAAATTGCTTGTTTTTCTGAGACAAAAGCATCCATACCGATGTGGGCGTATTATGCAAACAATCATAAAGGGGTCTGCTTAGAATACGATTTGTCCAGATTAGATTCAAATAACGAAGATGAGAACGAATTGAAAAAAGCCTTTTATAAGATATATTATTCAGATTGTCGTCCAACGGAAGGTCAAAAGGACAGTGCATTTGTTGTTAAAGGACTCCAGTGGGCACACGAACAAGAATGGCGTTTGATTTGCGATACACCAGACAAATACATTAACGTTCCATGCCTTTCTGCCGTATATTTAGGTATCAACTGCGCTCATTCAAACTTTTACAGAATAGTGAAAGCAATTAA
>JAGAAE010000202.1 GCA_017615405.1 Clostridia bacterium
CGTTCAGATATTCAAACTTACCGATTTCGGAAAACTTATAATGACTGCGACCGGTCTTACCAAAAGCGGCGAATATGAAAAGTCTTTGCCTGTATGGCGTGAAATTTTAGCGCAGGATGCGAACTGCCAGGCGGCGTACAACGGAATTGCGAAGGCGCTCATTACGACGGGTGACTATGACGGGGCTCTCAAAATGGCAAAAATGGGCAAAAATCCCGACCTTTACGGCGAAGCCTTTACCAAGGTCCGCACGTCATTCATAAACAATTATTTCTACGTATTGTTCTTGGTTTTGATCGCTGTTGCCGCGGTTATTACGGTTTTGGTTATCATAAAGCGGAAAAAGAATATCATTCTCATAAAGAATAAGGATATAACAGCTTCGATCGGCGCGTGCGTCCATCCGTTTTCATATTTCAAAAACGTTAAGGATAATAAGCGAACAAAACTGATAATGGCGGGAGTCTTTACCTTCCTTCTCTTCTTTGTTACGCTTTTATGCGACTTTTTCCACGGCAATATGTATGGATTTACCGATACGGGATCGTATAATCTTTTCTATACCCTTCTCGGAACTTCGGGTATAATTGCGTTGTATACGGTCGCAAACTGGGGCGTTTGCTCCATTCAGGGCGGCAGGGGCAGAATGTCCGAGGTCTTTATTGCCGTTTCCTACAGTATCGTACCTCTTATAGTTTACAGATTGTTTTATCTCATAATCTCCAATATCCTCGTGCCGAAGGAGGCATTCTTCCTCGGCTTGTTTGAGGCGCTTGCGTGGATCTTCGTTCTCTTTTCGCTCGCCGTCGCTAATATGGAGATACACGAATACGACTTTTTCAAGGTCCTTAAAACGACCGTGATAATTCTTCTCGGAATGGGTCTTATCATCTTCCTGTTGTTTATGATCGTTATCCTTATACAACAGCTTATAACGTTTATTAAGACCATATATAACGAATTGCTTTTGAGGTAGGAGGGTAGAGTATGAGTTACAAAAGATTTTCCTCCTTCGTAGTTGCGATCATTCTGTGTTTATGTGTTTGCGGCTGCGGCAAGAGTAACAATTTAGTCGTATATAAAGGGACGTATATAGGCGGAGTCAAGTATGATATGCCCGAAAGCAAAGACATCGCCTCTATCGGCGATTATTCCCTGTCTATCGAAGGGGATCATGCCTCTCCCTTGCTTAAAAAGACCGGTTGCAGCAAGACTTGGGGAATTCTCCCGGTGGACTTTTTAAGCGGCTGGGATTACGAATTCGGCTCACCGATATCCGAATCGGCGCTGTTTCTTAATTACTATGACCCGACGTATGAAAAATTCTTTACCCTCAATTCTTCCGACACCGTTCCGAACGGCAGGATCCTTACAAAGGACATAGAAAACGGCGTCAAGATAACCTACTATTTCGATGAGGTCAAGGTGTCTGTCCCGGTGACCTATACTTTATGTGAAAAGGGACTGGAAATCTCGATCGATCCGCTCGAAATAGTTGAGGATAAGTTTATTGTAATGTCGGTCTCGGTCGCTCCCTTCTTCTGCAGTGCAAAAAATGAAAAAAGCGAAAACAGATACCTCTTTGTCCCGTCGGGCAGCGGAGCCGTAATGTATACCGATTGTCGCGGAGCGGCGAGGACGTATGAAGAAGAGGTCTACGGTGAGGACCTTGCGCGGGAGAAAAAATGGAGCTATACGAATTCAAAGCAGATAAATATGCCGGTTTTCGGTGCCGTGGACGACAGCGAAGCGTTGTACGGAATAATAACTTCAGGCGCGGCAAGTTCTTCCATAGGAGCCTATGTCGGTGATAAAAATGCCGGATATTCGGGCGTTTATCCGATATTCAACATTCGTTCATATAACAACGTTCAGGTAGACATAGGCGGAACTACGGGGCTTAAAAACTTCATCCGTCTCGCCGATAAGCGCAATCCCGAAAAATTCAAGGTAAGATACGGTATATTGAGTGGGGAAGATGCTTCTCTTGCCGGTATAGCGTCGGCGTACCGTGATTATCTCGGCTTAAAGAGCGGAACTTCCTCAAAACTTCTCAATCTTTCGATGCTTGGCGGACTTATGGCGGAAAGAAACGCCCTCGGCGTACCGTATTCGCAATTCTCCGCCACTACCACCATCTCTGAGGCGAAAACGATCCTTGAAGAACTGAAAACCGAAACGGGCGCGTCCTTTAACGTACGACTTCTTGGCTTTGGTAAAAGCGGTCTTACGATCGACAAAATCGGCGGTGACTTTTCACTTAACAAGAGTCTCGGCTCAAAATCCGATTTGAAAGATTTTGCCGATTATTGCGCAAAAAACAAATCAAAACTTTGGTTTGATTTTGATATCGTAAACTTTATTTCGTCGGGTTCGGGGTATTCAAATCGCAATGACGCCGCGGTCGATACTACCGATTACAGAGTCAAAAAATATCAGTTTGATATAGCTTTGCGTAAGGTCGATACGTCAAAGAAATCGACCTATCTTCTCAGCCGCTCAGCGTTGCCGAACGCGATAGACAACGCGGCAAAAACGGTAAAAGATTTCGGGATCCCGGGCGTTTCGTTCTCAACGCTCGGCAACTGTGCCTATTCCGATTTTGATAAAAACAAATACTATGGAAAATGCGGCATTGTCTCCGACGTTGGCGGAGGACTTAAAAAGATAAAAAAGGCGAAGACCTCGGTCTGTACCTCTGCGGCTAACGACTATGCCGCCGCCGCATCCGATTTTATTGACGAAATGCCTACGGTCAGCTCCTCCTTCATCTCCTTTGATAAGGACGTTCCTTTCTATGCAATGGTCTATTCGGGATGTAAGGAAAATGCGATCTCGATAAATCTTTCTTCCACACCTCGGGATAAATTCCTCGATGCGGTAAAGACGGGGAGCGGTCTCTCGTTCGTCTTGGCAAACGACGTCAACTCCGACGCCGTCAACAGTCAGTACACCGCCTATATTTCCTCTTCGTATGCGAGTATGAAGGATACGATCGTCGCCTATGCCGGGGAGTATAACGATTGCTTTAATGCTGTTTCCGGAAGCACCGTAAAGTCTTATTATGAGAAAAACGGCGTTTCAAAGACCGTTTTTGAAAACGGGACTGTCGTTATCGTTAATAAAACCGAAGCTGCCGTAACGGTCGACGGACTGACGGCGGATGCAAAAAGTTTCGTATGGAGGTCAGCGGCATGAAATCGAACAAGAAAAGGCGCGGAATAGAGACGATGAGCCGTCGCGCCGGCAGATTGTTTATTCTGCCGTGGGAGATCGGCATGGTCTTTTTCGTCATAGTGCCGCTGTTTATTTCGGTTGCTTATGCTTTTTGCGAGGTCAACTTCAAGGTCGGCGGAATTGATTATCATTTCGTATTTTTGGATAATTTCAAGTACCTTTTAAAAGAAGACCCGTATTATACCGATACGCTTGTTTCCTCCCTGACTTCGCTTTTATATACCGTTCCGATAATCGTCGCGGTCAGTCTGATACTCGGCATCGTCCTCAACCAGAAATTTAAAGGCAGGATAATAATGCGAGCCATATTCTTTCTGCCCGTAATAATCGCGGCGGGCGTAGTGCTTGATATCCTTACCACCCAGATCAACGGTCAGCCGCCGATAATTCAGCTCGGCTCAACTTCGACGACCATGAGCGACGGCGGGGGATATCTTGATGCAACGGCGCTGCTTAACGGGCTTCGTCTCCCCGAGGCGGTGACCGGTATGATGTCGAAATACATTACGATGATCTTCAATCTCCTATGGCGAAGCGGGATCCAGATCATTCTGTTTATCTCGGGACTTCAGACCATCCCCGACTCATTATATGAGGTCTCGAAGATCGAGGGAGCCTCGAAATGGGAAGAATTCTGGATGATAACCTTCCCGATGCTTCGCGACGTGACCCTCCTCGTAACGGTCTTTACCGTTCTCGAGGAAATGGTTTCGACATCCAATGAAGTAATGTCAAACGCCCAGAGTATGATCTCGGGTCAGCAGCGTTACGATATGCCTACCGCTATGATATGGTTTTACTTCCTTTGTGTGCTTGTAATGTGCGGTATACTTCTCGTTCCTCTCTTCCGCTCCTTCAAGCGCAAGTGGGATTAAGGGGGTGTCGGTATGGATAGAAAAAAGATTCTTAAAAAGACGACCTCCGTTCTCGGCTCCGTAGCGCGTTGGGTTTTCCTGATATCGGTCGGTTACATAGCGCTTTATCCGATATTCGTAATGATATCGAACTCGTTGATGACGATGGACGACGTTCTTGATCAAAGCGTCGTTTACGTTCCGAAAACGATCACCTTTGAAAACTTTCAGACGGCGTTTGAAAGACTTGATTTTTACAATTCGCTTAAAAGCACGCTTCTTATCCCGATCCTTTCGGGTATGATAGAGGTCGTGACCTGCGCGATAACGGCTTACGGTTTTGCCCGGTTCAATTTCCGTGAAAAAAACTTCCTGTTCGGGCTTGTTATCGCAACGATCGCCGTCCCGTCGACTCTGCTGATGATACCCCAGTATACCGGATTCTATAACTTTGATCCCTTGAAGATCATCGCGATGTTCAATAAGTTGACGGGTCAGAATTTGCAGATAAATTTCCTTAACACCGGCTTTACCATGTGGCTTCCGTCTCTGTTTTCGGTGGGCTTGCGTTCCGGCGTGTTCATATTTATCTACCGCCAGTTTTTCAAGGGTCTTCCGAAAGAGTTTGAAGAAGCGGCATACGTCGACGGTGCAAATCCGCTTACGGCATTTGTAAAGGTCATAGTTCCTTCGTCGACCGTACCGATAGTGACCGTAACGGTATTCTCGCTCGTTTGGCATTGGAACGAATATTATACGACGAATATGTTTTTGGCGGAAAGCAATCGCCCGCTCGCGGTAATGCTCAAGATAATTGCGGGGGATACAAAGCTTGCAAACGGCGTTCGTATGGCCGGTGCGCTGATCTTTATTATCCCGGTGCTGACGGTATATCTCATATTGCAGCGCAAGTTTATAAAAAGTATCGACAAGGTAGGAATTGTAGGTTAAAACTGCAATGATATAAAAACATTTTTCAAAGAAAGGTGAAAAATTATGTTCAAGAAAATTTTAGCGTTGGTTCTCGCATTCTGTCTTTGCCTCACTTTTGCGGCGTGCGGCGGGGACAAAAAGAGCAGTAAGGATGACGACTCGGGCGAATCGGGTCAGTTTACCGTTCTTAATAATAAACCCGACGATTGGGACACCAATTGGACGGCTTATTATGAAATGGATGCCGACGGAAACCCCGTAAAACTTACGGGAGACGCCGCGCCTGAATTTGAGGCGGGCAAGTACCTCGCAAAGGGTACTGTTCAAAAGAAGAGCTCCGATACCGCGGAAAGCGGCTCAACGACCGACACGGGCGACGGCGGATCATCCGGCGGCAACAAGAAGGTCGACGCCACCGCGACCAAGACGACAAAGTTTGCCTCCGATCCGTTCTCGGATATCCCTGCTTCCGTAAAGGGAACAACGGTTGAATATCTCTTCTGCCGCCAGATCTATGATAACGACAAGGCCCTTATCAAGAGTTTTGAAGAAAAAACCGGTATCAAGGTCAAGCTTACCTATGCCGAATACGGCAGCTACGGCGATACCGTTGCCAACAGGGTAGCCGCCGGGAACGCTCCCGACATAATCAACGGCGAGCGCGTAGCATATCCTAACGGACTTATCTCCCTCTGCGAGCCGATGGATAAGTACACCTTCAAACTCGAGGACGATTTCTGGGATTATGACAGTATGAGTGCCGCCAAGATAAGAGGAAACTATTACGGCGTAAACTCTAAAAAATCGATCTACCACGATGCCCGTATGATGATGATCAACGTTCCGCTTCTTAAAAAAATCATGAGCGCCGATTATACTTCAAAGTCACCTCGCGCCCTTTGGAAAGCGGGCAAATGGAATACTGAGGCTTTCTATGACCTTTGCACCTTTATAAAGGATAAGGGCTATACGCCGCTCACCTATATTTCCCAGTATGACCTTGCTTTGGCTTCGGGTCAGGATCTTGTTTCCTTTAACGGCACCAAGTTCTTATCCAACCTCTCGAACGCCGACCTCAGAAAGGCTTGGGAATGGACCGGCAAGTTCTTGAACACCGAGGGTCTCACCGAGGGATATAATATGAACAACTTCCTTGCTCAAAAGGACGTTATGTTCATCAACACGGTATACAACTGCTATAATAAGAACAGTATCGCCGGTATGGCTTCCTTCGAGGTCGACGCCGTTCCGGTACCGGGCATCAAGGGCGTAACTAACGCTCCCTGCGATTTCAGGACCTATTCCATCGCAAAGGGTGCCAAGAACCCTGTCGGCTCCGCATATTTCCTGCGTTATCTTCTCGACAACGAGAACTATAATCCCTATGAAAAATCAGAAGCGCAGAATGCCAACGTTTGGGAAACCGCTGTTTACGTTTCGCAGAAACTGCCCAAGACGATGGAATATTCTTCCTCTCTCCTCAAATACGTCAGCGACACAGCCGAGGGTCAGGTAAGAACGACGCTCCTCACCTCAAAGCAGATGTCGACCGCATTCGCCAAGATC
>JAGAAE010000203.1 GCA_017615405.1 Clostridia bacterium
ATGAGCAGCTTGCAAAGACTGTTAAGGGCATGCTCGATATCGGTTTTGAAAGTATTGTTTTGGTGGATGACGGCAGCGACGCGGAACATAAAGCAAATTTCCCGGCGGAAAGCAACAGCGTTACCGTTTTGACCCACGAGGTAAACAAAGGTAAGGGCGCGGCGCTCAAAACAGCCTTTGCCTATATAAACGAGAACTTTCCGGATGCCTTTGGCGTTGTAACGGCTGACGGCGACGGTCAGCACACGCCACAGGATGTTTTGCGGTGCGCCGAAGCGATCGAGGATAAGCGGCAGATAATACTCGGCTGCAGAGATTTTTCGGGTGAAGACGTACCGGGCAAAAGCCGTTTCGGCAACAAGACAACGTCCTTTATCTTTAAAACTCTTTGCGGAAAGGCGATCTCAGATACGCAGACCGGCTTACGCGGTTTTCCAGGCTGTCTGCTTTCTTATCTTTGCGATATCAGCGGAGACAGGTTCGAGTACGAAACCAATATGCTGCTTCGCTGCATAAGCGATCGCGTTGATATTAAAGAGATAAAGATAGAGACAGTTTATCTTGATTCAAATAAAGCGACCCATTTCAGACCGATCCGTGATTCCATACGGATATATAAGTTCCTCATAAATTATATTTTAAGTTCGTTCATTTCATTTGTTGCGGATATATCGCTGTTTTATGTGTTCAGCAGACTGTTTTCGCGGTTGTTCGCGGATTCGTCGCCGATGATACCGATAGTAGCTACGGTTTGCGCGCGCGCTATTTCTTCCGGTATCAACTACTACATAAACAGGACCAAAGTGTTTGAAAGCAAACAGCAGGTCAAAAAGACGCTCCTCAAGTATTACGCACTGGCGATCCCGCAAATGCTCGTTTCAGCCGGCGCGGTAACTTTGCTTACCGTCATATTCGGAGCGCATTCTTTCGGAAGCAGTATCATAAAGATATTTGTTGACACTGTCATTTTCTTGGTAAGTTTCAGAATACAGAAATCCTGGGTGTTTAAGGGTGAAAAAAATGTATGAGTATAAAAGAAAAAAGAGAAACGGAGTCGCGTGTGCGATACGCAGAACGGCGCTTTGTATCGGGACGTTTCTGCTTTTTATTCTCGTAGCGGTTTATTCCGCGGGCTTTATGGTAGCCCACGGTCCGAGCGAGACTATATGCAATATGCTCGTTCTTTCGGCAAAGCAGGCGAGCGCCACAAAATGGGTGCCGTATCTTTTCATGTCCAAATCGCGAGTCAATCAGATCCTTAAGGACAGTGAGAAGGTAAACGTTGATACCGTTGACGCGAAAAACTATATAGGTACGGAAAGCACAAAGGATATTAAGCCGGACGACAACGGTCTAAAACTCGTATACTTCACCAAGCCGCGTTTTAAGGCGTATTTGCTTATTATCGACGATCCTTCAAGGGTCACGGTTGGCGTATCCTCAGAGAACTTCAAATCAGCCGTGAGGGGCATGCGTATATTTGATATCGCGGAAAAGTATAACTGTATCGCGGCGATCAACGGCGGCGAGTTTTCGGACGTCGGCGGCCGCGGCAGCGGCGCCGCGCCTATGGGAATTACCTTCTCAAACGGCAAAAAGGTTTGGAGCGACGGGCTTAAACGTACGTTTATCGGCTTTGACAGCAATAACAAACTCATTTGCAAAGAGGGCATGACCGAGAAAGAAGCGAACGAGCTCGGTATTCGTGACGGCGTATCATTCCAGAACGGCAACGTACTTATCGACAGTACCGATGATAAAGTAAAACTTTACTATGCCGATAACAACACCGGAACTTCGCAGAGAACTGCGATAGGTCAGTGTAAGGACGGTACGGTTTTAATGCTTGTTACCGACGGCAGAACAGCTGACAGTATCGGCGCTACGCGCAACGAGCTTATAGATATTATGGTTTCTTACGGTGCGGTCAGCGCCGGAATGCTTGACGGCGGCTCCTCCGCAATGCTTTATTACAGGAATTATTTTGACGTTTACGACGTGGATAAATCTTCGCTTGACGAATATCAGTTAAAAGGGCTTGTAAACAAGTACAAGGCGTTTGTTGTCCCGAGGACGATTCCTACGTTTTTCATTGTTACCGAATAATCGTAAGGGGATAAGATATGGCACACAGGGATTATTTCTATCGGATCTATTTTGGTGTTTTAGCCGGCTTTGCTTTAATAATCATTATCGGTTTAGCGGTTCTGCACAGCGTTCTTAAAACGTACGAAGCGGCTCAACCGAAGGTCGTTGCACAGAAAATATGCGATGATTACATAATAACCGGTAAGCTTTGGATGTTAAAAGACAAATGTGAGCTTAACATTTCGGATTACGAGACGAAAGAGAATATTGAAAAAACCTTTTCCGAACTGGTTTCCGGCAAAGAGTTTGAACTGAATTATTCTTCGCAGATACCAAAGGGCAGCGATATATGCTATATGGTCAAAAGCGGTGATGAAAACTATTTTTCGATCGCGCTTGTAAAAAACAAGAAAAAGGGAAAGTACGGCATAAAAGGTTATACCGTCAATAATGTTGCGGTGATTAAAGATATCTACAAGTCGGTTGAGATCAATTTCCCGTCGAGCGCGAAGGTCACGGTGAACGGTACGCCGCTGAGTGAAAAGGATATTGAGGATCTGCCGCTTCCGAAAATAAACGACTTTGAATTCGGTGAAGACGCGGTGCATCCCTGCCGCGCCTCAATAAGCGGGCTTTTAAATGAGGAAGTTGACGTTAAGGTCACGACCGAGGGATTTGAAATTCAAAAGGTCGATAATGAGTATTCCGTAAGTCAGGTGTTTGACGAGACGCTCAAAAACGAAATACAGGAATTTGCAATAAAGGGCGTTGAGGTTTACGCCGCACACATGCAGGACGATGTCGGCATCGGTGCCATGAACAAGTATTTTGATACGTCAAGCGATTTTTATAAGAACGTAAGAAGTAC
Organism: Clostridia bacterium; assembly: GCA_017615405.1. Lineage (GTDB taxonomy): Bacteria > Bacillota > Clostridia > Oscillospirales > Acutalibacteraceae > UBA737. The sequence continues at coordinate 2,957 of JAGAAE010000203.1, forward strand.
GCTTACCAATTTTGCGCTTAACCACGATTCCGCTGATTACGCCGATATCCAGTGTGGTGAATTTCAGAAGTACACCGATACGATATACAGCTGCAGAATTAAGTTTACACATGTGCTTAAGCTGCGCGATAAGGTTTATAAAGATTATTTTGATAAACGTGTCTTCCTGCGCATTGATGATAAAGGTAAAAAGATAATTGATATGCAAAGCGTAGCAAGTGCTCAAAGCCCTTCGGAATAAACCGAGGGGTTCTTTGACAGACTGAAAACCCCGCCACTTTTTGTGACGGGGTTTTGATATGGTCGAGGTGACAGGACTTGCTACGGCACGACTGTCGTGCCTACACGACCACGGGCTTACCAATCGTCCACCGGAAGATTGGCATCGTTTCACGACCGCCCTTTTCGAGTCCTGTCGTACAAAACAAAAAGAATTCCAAACCAAACCTAACGGTTTAATTTGGAATTCTTGGTCGGAGTGTTCATAACGCAAGTGAATTTATATTATGAAATCCGGCAGAGATACACATTCTGAAACCGACTGTACCGAGATTCGACTTGTCTGAAACAACAAAAACAAAGAAATTTTGGAGGTTTCAGATCATGAAAGAATTAGAAAAGTATATTA
>JAGAAE010000204.1 GCA_017615405.1 Clostridia bacterium
GAACGATTTTACGCTCGTCGGCGCAGATGCGGCGGCGCTTCCCGATTACGTTTCTTCGCTTGACTGTCTCGATATGACGAGCGCCGACTTCAAGTGCGTTATCTCGAAAAAACTTGCCGAACAAAACAGCCTTATAGAGGGCGACACCTTTACCCTCGTCAACCCCGAAAACGAAGAAGAATCCTATACCTTCACAATAGCCGGTATCGCCGACACGTCGGAATCGAGCGAGGACGACAACACCTCGTCAAACGCCGCTTTTACCGATAATATGATCTACGTAAGCCTCGCGACGACCGAAAAGATCTGTGAGGATTCGGCTGATCTTAACGGCGATGCAACGACCAAACGGAACAAACTTATCGCCTTATCGGCGCAATATTCGGGGACCTTTGTGTTTGCCAACCTCACCGATTACGAAAGCTTTAAAAAAGCGGTCGGCGATGATTACAAGGTCAATTCGGAAGACGTTGACAACTATAACACAAGCGTCGATCAGCTTAACACTCTCGGAGAATATGCGACCTACTTCCTTATAGTCATATTTATAATAGGCGCGTTCGTTCTCATCATAATCAATCTTTTCAGCATTCGTAACCGCAAATATGAAATAGGCGTTCTGACGGCGATCGGTATGAAGAAATACAAGGTTGCGCTCCAATTCGTCACCGAACTCTTCGTCGTTACGTTTGCGGCGCTCATAATAGGAAGCGCGATCGGAGCCGCGACCTCGGTACCGGTAACCAACAAACTCCTAAAAACCATAAACACCTCCCAAACCACCTCACAAAGCGAGACCACGTCATCTTCAAACTCATCGGGCAAGACAAATCAGATGACGCCGCCCGACTTTTCTTTCGATTCAAAGAGCGGAAGATCGCAAATGCCGCAATTCGACGGCAAATCACCGAATATGCCGGGAGGCAACAAGATAAGCAACTACATCGCGTCGGTAAAATCGGCAACCAACGTTACGGTCATTTTTGAAATGATCGGCGTAGGTATAATACTCACGCTTATATCCTCGCTTGCCGCAATGCTTTTCGTTATGCGATACGAGCCGCTGAAAATTCTCAACAATCGGGATTAGGAGGGAAAAACGATGGAAAATATTTTGGAATTATGCAATTTGGAATACAGTTACGGCAAAGGTCTGCCGAAAGTTTTAAGCGATGTCAGCTTTAATTTTGAGCCGGGAAAGATCTATGCCGTCGTCGGAAAATCCGGAGCCGGGAAAACGACCCTTCTCTCCCTTTTATCGGGGCTTGCAAAACCGACCGGAGGTAAGATCCTCTTTGAAGGAAAGGATATATCAAAGATCGACCGCTATAAATACAGAAGCAATTTAGTCGGCGTCGTTTTCCAGAGTTTTAACCTTCTTCCCTACCTTTCGGCGATAGAAAACGTTATGCTTTCGATCGATATTTCGGGCGTTAAAATCAAAAACAAAAAGGAACACGCCGTCGAGCTTCTTAAAAAGGTCGGGCTTGAAGAAGAGGACCTTACGCGGGGGATCCTTAAACTCTCGGGCGGTCAACAGCAGAGGGTCGCCATAGCAAGGGCGCTCGCCTATGACCCGAAGATAATCCTGGCAGACGAACCAACGGGAAATCTCGACGGTGAAACGCAGTCCGAAATAATGTCGATACTTCGGATGCTTGCGGACGAGGGAAAATGCGTTATCGTCGTAACCCATTCACCCGAGGTTTCAAAATCAGCCGATTATATCTACGAACTGAAATCAAAGAAAAGCAAATAAACCCGGTTAACATATCTTGTGCGAAGTGCCGTAAGACACTTCGCATTTTTCAATGATTCACCGCCCCGATAACACTTTGCGTAACCCGAATATATTTCTTGAAATGTAGTCGGGTTTATAATATAATAGAACCGTAATTTACATTCGGGGTCGAAATCGTGCCCTTTTCAGCAGAAAAAATCGATTAAAGGAAGGTGTTTAACATGAAATATTGCCCCTATTGTCGCGCTCAACTTAACGACTCGGCGGCATTTTGCGGGTCCTGCGGTTCGCCGCAGCCTGCGATGCAGCAGTTTGAGCAACCGACATACCCGCCTGTCAGTCAGCCGTTTCAACAACCGGCATATCCACCGATCAATCAGCCGCCGGTAGAACAGTCCTTTGAACAACCGATCGGACAACCGTTCGAGCAGCCGTTCGGACAGCAATACGAACAGCCATTTGACCAACCCGTCGGACAACCGTACGAGCAACCGTTCGGACAGCAATACGAACAGCCATTTGACCAACCCGTCGGACAGCCGTTCGAGCAACCATATCAGCAGCCGTTTGAACAGCCATACCCCGCCGCGGCGTTTGACCCGTCGGCATGGCCCCAGGACGTACCCGGAGCACCTACGTCTCAGCCTGTCTACGGGGATAATTTCAACTATCCTCAACCGAACGAAGATAATTTCTCAAGTCCCGTTGTCGATGCCGTTAAAAAAATATGCCGTTCTCCGTTAGTAATCGCTATCGCGGTACTTATTTCGGCATCCATCATTTTGCAGTTTTTGGCAAGTTACGTTTCTTTTTACAGCCGGGAAAGCACCATTGCCCACGCTGCGGAACAAATCGTCAGCGTTTTCGGCGATAACGCTTTTTCAAGTGACGTCAAAGATGAGATCATCGAAGGTATGTCCGACAGTTTGTCGGAATATTCTGCCGCTGAATTAACTGCGACAATAGTCTCATTGATTTTACCTTTGATGACGGCGATAGGATTTTATCTCGTCTATGCCGCCGGTATGCAAAAAGGACCGGGTCTTAAAACCGGCGGTCTTAAAACGTTAAAGGTCATCAGTATCATACAACTTGTATTAACGTGTCTCAGCGCCGTTTTAATCTTCCTTGCCGTCGCAATAATCCAGTTTATCCCGTCGATCATTGATTCCTTAATGGAAGAGGCAGGTTTGATCTTATCAAACGTGCCGGGTGGCGCAACAAAATTTTCCGAAATAGGAAGTACCTTCTATACGGTTATTTATATCGTTCTTGCCGTGTTCTTCGCCATCATTATTCTTTACAGAGCGATGATCGTCGCCTCAATAGGTGCCGCCCAAAAAGCGGCGACCGAAGGAGCGATCAAAAAGGTTTCCTCTTTTGTTGCCGTTATGCTGTTTATTGCCGCCGCTTTCACGCTTTTGTCGTTAATAATCGCCGCCAATCCCATCCATATCATTGCCCGCCTTACAACCGCCGGGTATCAGATATGCATAGGCATTTTGATTTTCCGGTTCAACAAAGAGATGGCGGCATTCGATTACACGTCGCAGTTTGAATATGATTATTAAAACAGTTTTTAAATCGGTCTGCCCCACGACAGGCTGATTGAGAGTGTCGAAAAAGTCGACACTCTCTTGGCGGAAGTGCCGTTCGCCGAAAATCTGCAAATTTTCGGACTGCTCTCTACTCCCGCCAATACCACCCACGTCCTCTTGAAAACCGC
>JAGAAE010000025.1 GCA_017615405.1 Clostridia bacterium
AACCACTCACTGATGCTTGCCGCGGCAAAAGGAGCCAAATATTGCATGGCAGGGGAGTCAGAGGCGGTTGCCGCGACTATAACGGTATAGTCCATCGCTCCCTTTTTTGTTAAAGTATTGATCAGTCCTGCAATGTTTGAGGCCTTTTGACCTATGCAGCAATAGACGCAGATGACGTCGCTGCTTTTTTGATTTATTATCGTATCTATCGCGATGGAAGTTTTCCCTGTCTGACGGTCGCCGATGATTAGTTCGCGTTGACCGCGACCGATAGGGATCATACTGTCAATAGCCAGAATACCCGTTTGAAGAGGCGTATCGACGGGTCTTCTTTCCATAATTTTCGGCGCCGGTCTCTCGCAAGGGTAAAACTCATCAACGATAAGCGGTCTTCCGTCAAGCGGTCTTCCAATAGGGTCGATGACCCTACCGATAAGGGAATTCCCGACAGGTGTCTCGGCGACCGCTCCCGTACCTATGACGGTCGATCCTTCGTAAACGGTATCGCTCGTGTCAAGAATAACTGCACCGATACGGTCTTCTTCCAAATCAAGAGCCATACCGTAAACGTCGTTCTCAAAACGGAGCAACTCACCGTATTTACATTTTGACAAATTGGAAATACGGGCGACGCCGTCACCCGTTTTTGTTACAGTTCCGTAATTGTATTTTATTGTGGAAAGCGTCAGTTCATCAAGACGTTTTTTTAAAAAAGCGCTGATGCCGTCGGGCATAAGATCCTGCATATAATACCCCCGAGCTATCCTTTGATAGCTTTTTTGATTTCGTTGAGTTTTGAGCTGACAGACGTGTCGTAAACGGTTCCGTTCGCCTCGGCGGTAAAACCTCCGATAAGGGAACAGCTCGTTCTTTTTACCGTCTGGATATCATCTCCGTATCTTTTTCTGAATCCGGAGCATATTTCTTCATAAAAATCGTCGGTTGAATTTTCGGGAACAGTTATGGTGATTTTCATAAAACTATACCTCTTTAAAGAATTCTTCAACTATTTTTTTGTTGTCTTCCTTGTTTACTTCTCTTTGAAGTATCTTTTCGGCGATTTCTATTGAAAGATCGGCAATATCATCCTTTGAGGATTTTATCATATCCTCTTTTTGAGCATCTATTTCCGATTGCGCCTTTTCCTTCATGGCTTTTGCATCGCTTTCAGCCTTGGCAATGATGGTGTTGGCTTTTTGCTGCGCCTTTTTGTAAATATCCGCGGCAATAGCTTCACCCTTTTCGCGGCTTTCTTCGAGGATAGAGTCTTTTTGGGAAAGGGTCTCGTTGGCGGCATCGGTCAGTTTTTGAGCTTCGGCAGTCTCATCCTTTATTCTCTGATTGCGCTGATCTAAAAACTTCTTGACCGGTTTATAAACAAGGGCTTTGACGATTATGAAAAGAACAACGATGTTTATTACGTTAAGAAGCAGGTCAACCGCAATATCGGGCAGATTGAAATTCATTCGTAATGACCCCTTTACTTAACTGCGAGTACGAGTGCTACGACAAAGGCGTAGATGGCGGTAGACTCCGCCAATGCGCATCCGAGTAACAGAATAGCGTTGATTTTACCCGATGCCTCCGGTTGACGGGCGACCGATTCTACAGCCTTGGCTGTTGCCAGGCACATACCGAATCCGGCACCCAAAGCGGTAAGCATTGCAAGTCCTGCACCTAAAGCGTTCATAATTATTATCTCCTTATAAATTGATTTTTATCTTATTCAACGGCTTCGTTTATAAAGGTCATTGAAAGGATTATGAAAATATATGCCTGGATGGCAGGATGGAAAACGTTGAAGTATATTCCGGCGACCGCGGGAATGCCCGAACCGTATCCGCCGAGAACCGATTTCAAAAGATCCATTACGATCATACCGCCGAGCATATTGCCGAAAAGACGGCAGGCAAGCGATACGGGGACAGCTACGTCGCTTAATATCTTCATCGGGAAAACGAGAGGCGTAGGTTTTGCCATACCTTTAATGCGTCCTCCGACACCCTTTTTCCTGATACCGTAGAAATTGATAAGAACGAAGGTTATAAGCCCCATGGCGAAAGTCGTTGTAAGATCGGAGGTCGGCGCTCTTAAACCGAAAAGTTCGGTCATAGCGGAAAAAATCATAAATACCGCAAGTGTGAACATATAAGGCGCCAACTGCCCCGAATAATCGCAAAGGCTGTTTTTTGCAAATTTATCCATTGCTTCGACGGCAATTTCAATAACGTTCTGGAATCCCTTGGGATCGTTAAAAGAAAATTTCGGGAAGACAAACAATCGGAATATTATCCCGATAATAAGAACTATCCCGGTAATGACGAAGGACAAAGCGGCGGTTTTAGCGATCGAAAAACCGAATATCGAAATCCGATCACTGAAAAGAGCAAACTCGATTTTAAGTCCCGCTTTTTTTGAACTGAACATGGTGATAAGCGTTCCGATCAGCAACCATGCGCCGAAAACAGCAAGAACCGTGAATAATCTCTTTTTCTTTTTTACCTTTTTTGCGTTGCCGTCGGTCGCTTTTGAAGCCCGAGAGAAAGCCATACCGATAAAACCTATGCACATTGAAACGGCTGAAACGCAAAGCAGAATTATCTGTAACAATTATGTCATCTCCGAA
>JAGAAE010000205.1 GCA_017615405.1 Clostridia bacterium
AGATAAATGATCTCAGCACAGGAGGATAAAAATGAAATTGATACAAAGTTTTTCGGTGGACCACACGCGGATGGTTCCCGGCATTTTTATAAGTCGGGTTGACAGATTGGGTGAACACTCGGTTACAACCTATGACATACGCCTTAAAAAGCCAAACCGGGAGCCGGTTATTGATGTTTCGGCGATGCATTCGCTTGAACACGTTATTGCGACGTATCTGCGCAACGACCCCGAAATAAAAGACGACGTTATATATTGGGGTCCGATGGGATGTCTTACGGGATTTTATCTGATACTAAAAGGCAACCGCACCCCGCAGAACCTTTATGGGCTGATTTTAAGGGCGTTTGAAGCGGTGAACGGTGTAAAAACCGTGCCGGGTACCGCTCCCGAAAACTGCGGAAACTATTTGATGCACAACCTTGAGATGGCAAAGTATTATGCAAACGAGTTTGTTTCATATCTTAAAGCGAACGCGCAAAACAATGATATTTTTGAGTATCCGAAAACCGAGAGACTTTTAACCGACGACGGGCAGCGGTTTTACGACTCATAATACGCCGTTTGATATTGACTTATGCCGGTTTAATCGGTATAATAAAAACATAATCGTCCCCATCAAAAAAACGGGAAATTGCAAAAAAGTTATATAACATATCTCAAAAGGAGAATCACTATGCCTTTTAAAGAATTCTATAAGATCCCCGCGAAACATAAAAATATTTTTCTTCGTGTTTCAAAGGGACATTTTGCAACAAGTCACAGTCATATCAATTATTATATCGACGTGACGACCCAGAAAACCCGCCTTTCGGAAGCCAAAGCGATCGCCGACGAGCTTGTTTCTTACTATAATTCAAGCACGATCGTTGATACGATAATTTGTCTTGACGGTACGCAGGTCATTGGGACCTGTCTCGCCGAGGCTTTGACCGAAGGCTCGTTTATGAATCTTAACGCTCACAAAACGATTTACATCGTCACGCCCGAAAACACTTCCGGCAGTCAGCTTATTTTCAGGGACAGCACAGCTCCCATGATCGAGGGTAAGCACGTTCTGATCGTGGCGGCGTCGGTCACTACGGGCTTTACCGCGAGAGGCGCCATTGAGGCAATACAGTACTATGGCGGAAAGGTCGCCGGCGTTTCGGCGATATTTGCTACCACCGACGATTGTATGGGCTATAAGGTAAACTCTGTTTTTGATTTAAAGGATCTTACCGATTACGCGAGTTACAGTTCTCATGAGTGCCCTATGTGTAAAGCGGGTCAGCCGGTCGACGCACTGGTCAATAGTTTCGGTTGCTCGAAACTTTAAATTTAAAAAATTTTTTTCAAAAAAATTAAACCTTTGCGGTTTTTGATGCGTCTATATTATGAAAAACAAAAACGGCAAAGGTTTTTTGTCGGGCTTTAAGCGAAGACTTAAAGCAAGAAAGGAAGAAAAAAATGAAAAAAATACTATCGTTAATTATCCTTACTGCGTTTATGCTTTCACTTTGCGCATGCACAGCGGATCTCGGCAAACCGGAGGAAAAGGCAAAAGAAGTAAACGGAAAAGTCGAAGAAACTTCGGATACCGACAAGGTCGAAAAATTCGAGTTTAAGCACGAATACGATCAAGGCAAGGAATACGGCATACTGCAGGCGCTTGATGAGAACGGAGAGATCGTCTGGGAGTATTCGACCGATAAATACGGTGCGACGGAACACGATCGCGTCATCGATATGGGCGAAAACGGCGGTCATTATTATCTTGTTGTCGACGGAACAGTCGTATGCCTTAATAAATCCACAGGCAAAAAAGAATGGGAACAAGGAAGCGTAGGTGCGGCGAATACCTTCTGTTTCGGTAAAAACGGAGAACTTTACGTAACCGGGATCCTCGGACCCGAAGCGACCAAAATTGATAAAAACGGAAAGATCATCTGGACCGTTAAGGACTACGAGGGATATCAGTGGCCCTACGGTATTTCGCTCATCGACGATAATACGCTGGAAATAAAAATGACGGCGGAAACGGGAGAAAGTGACGTTCCGGTCCGCGTTGACGCGAAAAGCGGTAAACTGTTAGCTTCCGCTTCTTCCGGTCAGTCGACAAACGACCTGTTTTCACGCGTTGCAGGAAATTATACCTTTGCAAGCGGTGCGGGCGGATGGTCGACCGATATCGTTCTTAAATCCGACGGCACATTCACCGGCGATTATCATGATAACGAGTATGCCGACGATGGCAAAGGATACACCTCGATACTCTATCTTTCAAAATTTCACGGAAAATTCTCAAACGTTAAAAAAATCAGCGAGTATAGTTATACCGCCGATCTCGTATCCTTGACCTATGACAGTAAAAAAGGGAAAGAAGAGATCTCCGACGGCATTAAGACCTGTTACGTTGACGCTTACGGCTTTGAAAAATGCAAATCCGTAACCTTTTACCTTAAAGGCGCAAAGATGAAGGACCTTCCGAGCGACTTTATAACCTGGGGGTACGGCTCGGTCGGAATCAGCGGCAAAGAAGATACACTTCCGACAAACGGATTTTATAACATCGCGGATTCGGCAGGATTTTTCGATACGAAAAACGCATTTAGTTTTTAAAGGATCCTGCGACATCGGGAAATAAGAGTTTTTCTGTTAAGAAGGAATCCGGGACCGGCAGAAAGAATATTTTCAACTCTAAAACAACGACCGACGTTTTCAATGGTGAAAATGCCGGTTTTTGTTTTAAATATATTGAAAACAAAACGATTATTTGATATAATTTATTATCAAAGACGGATCTTTTTTAAAAGGTTTACAGAACAAACGTATAAAAAACGTAAGCGGGGTAAGATCTGCACATCTTCATAAGAAAAAAGCAGTTGCGATCTCATCCGATATCTCTGCAGAATGGGAGGAAAGAAAATGAAAAAGATTTTAGTTGTTGTCGATATGCAAAAGGACTTTGTCGACGGCGCTCTCGGAAGCAATGAAGCCGTCGCCATAGTTCCTGCGGTCGTAAAAAAGATCAAAGGATTTGAGGGCGATATATTCGTCACCCTTGATACCCACTATGAAAATTATATGGAAACCGCCGAAGGGAAGAAGCTTCCCGTTCCTCACTGCATTAAAGGCACTAACGGCTGGAAACTGAACGCCGACGTTGAAAAGGTGCTGGCTGACAAGAAGTTTACACCCGTTGAAAAGGTCACCTTCGGTTCGGTCGATTTACCCGGGCTTATCAAAGATGCGGTCGGAGATGAGGAATTTGAGGTCGAACTCATAGGGCTTTGCACCGATATATGCGTTGTATCAAACGCCCTTCTTATCAAGGCTAACTTCCCCGAAATAAATGTTACGGTCGATGCGGCGTGCTGCGCCGGTGTTACCCCCGATAAGCACAAAGCGGCTCTTGAAACAATGAGAAGTTGTCAGATAAAGGTGGTTAATTATGAATGAGACGAATCTTTTAGACGTTACAAAAGAATTTGAAAAATATTTCAATGCCGTGCCGCTTTATAATTACTTTTGGGTGAGCACGATAGCAAAAGACCGTTCGACAGGCTCTTATTACACCTATCAGCCGGCTTTTCAGGCAGGGGACAGATCAGGATGGCGATATCTTGCATCCACCTTTGAGGAAGCGGTAAAAGAGATTGAATCCAGCAGAATGAGGTAGAGGTCAATGAATTATAATTTTAATGCGAAAAAAACAAAAAATGAATGTGTCCGGTGGATCCGTGACTTCTTTGAAGAAAACGGAAAGGGCTGTAATGCCGTTGTCGGGATCTCCGGTGGAAAGGATAGTTCGGTCGTTGCCGCTCTCTGCGTAGAGGCGCTCGGAAAAGACCGCGTCATAGGTGTCCTTATGCCGAACGGCGAACAGGCGGATATCGATATGGCTAAATTGCTTGTCGAGCATCTCGGCATACGTCATTATATCGTAAACATCAAGGATGCGGTCGAAGGGCTTATTAAAAATATTCCGTTCGAGGTCACAAAGCAGAGCCGTGAAAACCTTCCGCCGAGAATCAGGATGTCGACCCTCTATGCCGTATCTCAGAGCAACAACGGCAGGGTCGCA
>JAGAAE010000026.1 GCA_017615405.1 Clostridia bacterium
GGTATTTTTGATCGCCTTGACCTCATTCAATCTCACGCCAGCGGCGCTCTTACCGTCAAGGGAATAGTTGCATATTCCCCAGAAACCGGCGTATTTGACGTTGCTGAAGGTGAACTTGACACCGCCGATGGTCACCGCGATGGAGCGGTTTGCATAAACCGTCGCTTCAAAGTCTACCGAGGTTTCGTCGATATTAAGCAGGCTAAGAGGAATGAGATTGTCGCCGTAATCCGCCTTTTTGCCGTTCTTTATTACGCAAACGGCGGCATTTTTATCGTCGTAGGCGCTGACACCGATAACGTTTGCTTTATCAAGTCCGACACTATCCTCGGCGGCTAAAAACAATCCGAAAACCGAGTTTTTGGATAAGCTTTTAATGCTGGCATTAAAGGAAATTTCATAGGGCTTGCTGACCTTATCGCAGGTTACAAGTTTGGTCTTTGCCGTTATCGCATCTCCCGCTTTGTTAAACTCGGGACCGGCGTTGCGGGAAATAAAGACCTCATCACTTGTAAATCTGGATTCGTTTGTATGCCAGATACTGTCCCCCGCAGGTTCATCGCCGTAGGTTATACTGCTGTTTTCGAAATTATCGGAAAATGCAACGTGGGTCGGGCTGTCATAAACCTTGAAATCACGAAGATCAAAGACCTCGTTCATACCGCCCCACATACAGAAATGACCGTTTGGATGCTCCATACGAACAAGGGTGCCGAAATCGGTCGTAACGGTCGGCTGACCGTCCTCAATTATTTCAAAGGTTATCTTAAAATCGTTGCCCGACACCCGTTGGAGGGTAACAGCGTAGTTATGGGTCTTGCCGACAACAAGCGCATTGCTGAGCGGTTTACTGCCCATGGATCTCCAGTTGTCCATACCGCCCATTTCGTAAATAGCGGTAACGCCGTTAGCCACGCAAAGGTTAAAATCATATTTTGATACCGTGGTCTTTTCATCTTCGCCGCCGAAGCCGCAATAGATGAAACCGTCGTTGGTCGAAAGCAGGTCTACCGAAAAGGTAAACTTGTTATAGTCTTTTAGTTTATAATTTGCAAGGACAAGCGCCGAGCCGTAGTGATATGCGCCGGTAAAGTGCATACCGTAAGAATCGGTAGTTACCGAAACGCTGTCACTCGTGAAATTCGGCTCAAGGGTACCTGAATAAAAGTGTTCATCCATAACGGTGGATTTTTTCTGACCGTCGGGTGAGCCCTTGATGACGACCCCCTGAGCGAAGGCGGAAGACGTCCCGGCGAGCATCAAAGCGATGCACAAAACGAGTGACAAGACCGCCGCTGTCAGTCTGCGATTTTTCATAGTATCATCTACCCATCCTTAAAAGTCTACATCGGGTGTGATCTTGTCGGTAATGACCTTGGATAAGATCACAAGAACCGATACTGCCACGGTCAGAATAAAGCCGACCGTTGAGATCTGGGGCATATCGTAGTTCTGCGCGGTGGTCGTCATTCGGAACATATACCATCCGACAATATCATACCTGCCCTGAACTCCGGTATTGCCCAAAATCAACATCGGCTGAACGTAGAAAGCCGTTACCGCCATCATTGAGTTAATAATGAATACGCTTATGGTCGGCATAATAAGCGGGATGCGTATCTGAAACAGCTCGCGCCAGAATCCGACACCGTCAAGCTTTGCCGATTCAATGACCGATTCCGGTATACGCGACATCGCCGACGACATAAGTATTATGTTTATACCGGCACTCGCCCAGACGCAGAATGCCGAGACAAGCAACCAGATACGATCTACTACGGCAGGATCGACCGAACTGACGTCCCAACCGTTATAGTCTACGCCGAGCATCTTCAAAAACTCCGCGGCGGGACCCTGCAGCATACCGGGATTGTACGTAAATACGTAACGGTAGCATAAGGTCAGTATGACTATCGAGATCATAGAAGGCAGATAGAATGCCACGCGGAAGAATTTTTCGCCCGGGATATGCTTTGAAAATGCATATCCGATAAGCAGCGCAAGCACGAGACAGCCGAGATTGATCGGTATTGCTCGGAAAGCGTTGAAGAACATATTCAAATGCTCGGGCGTTTCTTTAAAGCTCTTGAACTGCTCGATAAAGTTTTCAAAACCTACGAATTTATAGGAGTTTGAGAAAATATCCCATTGCATAAATGCGAGCGAGATCGTTTTAGCGTTCAGATAGAGCCAGAAGACCAGAAAGTGAAGAAGAGGAACGATAAGCAGCGATAATATGAACCAATTCCGCTTAGGATCTTTACGCATCGTATTATACGAACTCATATCGGATTTTTTGATGATCGGAAGAGGTTTTGACGGCAGAGAATTAAAATTACTCTGCATAATGCACATCGAAACTACGTCGAAGAAACAGGCGGACATAATGAGCATAAACGTCCTGTTCCCCTTGAAGGAATATCCGTGCTCTTTGAACCTGTCATCAACCAGACCTGCCCGTGAATAAGACCAATAGGCACAGTAGAAGGGAACGAACAAAAGGCAAAACATTTCGCCGGCACATCCCGAATGGTCCTTATCCACCGCTTTTACGTTTTTAACAAGAAGATATCTCCAATACATACCGTAAAATCCGAGGGTTATGATCGAGAGCAGGATACAGACAATTATGTTTCGTTTTCTGACGGTTATCGCCGTACTTCCCCAGTTCAGTAAACCTTCTTTACAGTTTTCCCTGTTTTCTTTTTTAGCGGAAACAGCCAATGTTATATACCTCCAAACCGGTATAATTTAGTGCGTTAAATTACTTGACTTCGGTCATTTTGAACTTCTTGATATAGTTTTGTTTCGAGAGTTCGAAGGTTCTCTTTGCTTCCTTCATGATCGTAGCACCGTCTGACTTTTTCAGCATATTTATTACGGTTGAAATGCTGAGATCCGCAAACACTATGGGTCTCTCATAAGTATAAATAAGCGAGATCGCGAACGGACTCTCCCTATAAGCCTTCATCGGGAAGTCATATATTCTCGTACTGTTATAATAAACGTCAAAAACGCTCTTGTTATATTTTGTCAAAGAATCGTCTTTTATCTCTCTTGCGTCATAGTTGAAGGGGCGGATACCACCACCGGAACGAACCGTGAAATTCTTCAACTGCTCTTCGCTGCAAAGGAAACAAACAAAATCTTTTGCGAGGTCCTTATTTGCGGCGCCGCTCGGGATGAACATAACGTCGTCATTGGCACAATAGAGATACTTTTCGTTTTCATGCCCGTCAAGAGCGGGAATGCTCATAAAGCGGATATCGGAATCCTGCTTGCCGTTATTGTCGCTGTCAAGAACGCCGGTAAGTCTTGCTTCGGATTCACCGAACGAACTTGCGAAAGCGATAACAGGTCTCTCTTCGTTGCGTTCGGCATACAAAGCACGGGTAAGCTCCTGGGTCGTCAGGGTGTTAACAGCCGAGAGACTGTTTTTGAAGCTCTGTTTTTTGGTATCTATAACGAGTTTTTTGAAACTATCAAGAGAAACGGATATTCCCGTCTGGTCAAAGACCTTGCTTGAGAAGGTCTGATTAAGGGTAGTTTTTGAGGTGTTTCCGAAATTCCAGAAATCATAGAAACTGCCCTGCCCCGAAACGTTGGAAGTTTCAAGTCCCTGATACTGAGCCCACCAGGTGAACATAAAATAGTAAACCTGCTGTGACGACAGAGCCGACCAGCCGAAAGGAACGTATTTATGCTTATCTTTGCTCTTGAAAGCGTTGACGTCATCGCAAAGGGCAAGCCATTCGGTAAGATTCTTAGGCGGAGCCTTCCAGAGATTGGTCGATGCGTCGACCGAGTCTGCAGAGACGGCAGTCGAAGAGGTATGCGGTATCTGCGCAAGAAC
>JAGAAE010000206.1 GCA_017615405.1 Clostridia bacterium
AATGGCGGCGGCGGCACTCGTCGCGGGATTTATCTATTCGTATCTGCTCTCTTTTAAGGTTCAGTCCACCAAGAGATTTTTCGTTGTGACGTCGCTTATTCCATTTGTAGTCGGAGCCGTGATAACCTTTGTCAACGGCAACATCGGAGCCGGTGTCGCTATCGGCGGTGCATTCAGCCTTATCAGGTTCCGTTCCGCGCAGGGAAGCTCGGACGAGATCGCCTCGCTTCTCATCGGTATGGGTTCCGGGATAGCCTTCGGTATGGGATATATCGGTTACGGCGTTATCCTTCTTATAGGACTGTCTTTGATATACGTTCTTATCTCCTCTTTCTCCGTTTTCGAGCATAAAAGAATGCCTAAAAATATGCTCCTTAGAATAACGATCCCCGAATCACTTGAATATAATCACGTTTTTGATAAAACCTTTGACCATTACCTTAAATCCTATGAAAACTGCGGCGTTAAAACCACGGGGATGGGATCAATGTTCCGTCTTTCCTTCAAAATCGTTATGAAGGACAGCCGGGAGGAAAAAGCTTTCATCGATGAACTGCGTACGATGAACGGCAATCTTGAAATCGCGATCACACCGTATACCGACCTTCAAAATCAACTTTGATAACAACGTAACCGGAGGGAAAAAATGAAACTTCTTTTGGCTGAAGACACAAACGATCTCAATCGTGCCATAACCGCCATATTACAGCACGAGGGATATGACGTCGACTCGTTTTTTGACGGAGAAGCGGCGCTTGAGCAGTTGCTTCACTCCGGGTATGACGGTGTCATATTAGATATAATGATGCCGAAATTGGACGGATTGTCGGTGCTGACCGAGATCCGTCGCCGTCATATCTTCACCCCTGTTTTGCTGCTTACGGCAAAGGCAGAAATAGATGACCGCGTGACCGGTCTTGACGCCGGCGCTGATGATTATCTTCCCAAACCGTTTGCAATGAAAGAACTCCTTGCCCGTATCCGTTCGCTGGTGCGGCGAAGGACCGAATATGATCCGTCTGAGATACATTTCGGGGATTTTACACTGAAAACCGAAGATTTTTCCTTAACCGCCGTCAACACTGTTCGTTTATGTGTTAAAGAATTTGAACTTTTGCAGATGCTTATTAATAATTCCGACGTCCCATCTTCCACCGAAACGATCCTCCAAAGGGTCAAGGGTGATTCAGGGGCAAACTCCGATACCGTCTGGCTTTATATAACCTATCTCAACGGAAAATTCCGTTCGATAGGTTCGCGTGCCAGGATAACGGGTGAACGCGGCGGATCTTTCAGACTGATCGACGGAGGCGCTGAGAATGAATAAAAAAGAAATCGAACGCCTAAGGCGAAAATTCATACTGATAGCGATGATCTCGGTTTTTCTCGTTATGCTCTTCATAGGCGGGATAATCAACACCGTCAGTATTGTCACCTCACGTTCGGCCATCCGATCGACTCTTGAAAACGTCATACAAAACGACGGTGATTTTCAGGAAAAGTTTGAGCCGGTCCCCGGTGAACAGCCCTCTTCCCCTTCTATGTCCGAGGCGTTTTTTACCAATTTCAGGCACAATCATTTTTTCCTGTTCGGTACCGACAGCGGCTCGCTTACGCATATTGCCGACAATACAAATAACGATTCGGAACTCTCGGCAGTGACCGGGTATGCCGAAACGATCAACAAATGGGATAAAAACTTCGGTCGCTACGGTAACTACTACTATCTTAAAGGCGAAAGTGATAAAAACGGACCGGTTTTGGTGCTTATGGATTGTTCTACCGAACTCGCCGCTTCTTTGCGACTTCTGATAGCGACAATAGCGACCTGCGTTACCGCCTTGATAATCACCTTCTTTTTAGTTTTGATACTTTCGGGCAAAATGATTCGTCCGGAGATCGAAAACAGCGAGCGGCAAAAGGAATTCATCACAAACGCGAGCCATGAACTGAAAACTCCGCTTGCGGTGATCAGGGCAAATACCGAGCTTCTTGAAATAAGCGGCGGAGAAAATGAGTGGACAAGATCAACCCTTAAACAGGTCGATCATATGAACGGACTTATCCAGAATCTCGTTATGATCGCCCGAGCGGAAGAAAAAGAGAACCGAGGCAGTGCAGAAAAGATCGACGCTACGCGCATCATAAAAGAAACGGCGGCGCCATATGAGGCCCTTACGGGTCAGGCAGGCAAACAAATGGAACAATCCATTGAGGAGGGAGTTGAGTTGTCCGGCGAGGAGAGTAAACTTCGCCAGCTGACAACGATCCTGATCGACAACGCCATCAAATACTGTGACGACGGCGGAAAGGTTGGAATTTCCCTTACCTCCCTTAAAAAAGGCAAGCCGGGCTTGCGCCTTACCGTTTCAAACAGTTTCGCCGCCGGGAAGAATGCCGACCTGAACCGTTATTTTGACCGTTTTTACCGTGAGGACACTTCACATAACATCGACAAAGGCGGCTACGGTATAGGGCTTTCGATGGCGGAAAGCATCTGCAAACAGGCAGGCGGAAGTATAAAGCCGAACTGGAAGGACGGCGTCATATCATTTGTTGTCCAACTCCCGTAAGTCGGATCCAAACGACAAAAATAAGATAACAGATACCCCGCAGGTGAAAATCGCCTGCGGGGTCTATATTTATTCATTTGTGAATCAAACGTATTGATCAAAGCGAAAAGCCTTCGCTTTTTAAAAGTTCCTTTAAATTATCGCTTGAAGGCGCGACTTCCTCAAAAAGCTTAAATTCCGCGATGCTGTACCCTTCGCCGCAATACACAGCATATGTTTTGCCGTCGACCTGAAAGAAAAACACCGAACGAAGGCTGTCATACATACGGTCGCCGCTGTCAAAACATGGGATTTCGCTAATAAGAGCGACCACCTTTTCGCCGTACTCATCCTCAAAAACCGACACCTTGTCACACCTGAAATTTTTCGGTTTCTTTCGGGTTTCGAGTTCGGTTTTCAGTAAAGTTTTATAGGAAACGTATAATTTATTACCGATTCGGTATTTAGTCTTGGTATAATCCGGATTTTCGAATACACGGACCCTTTTACACCTTATACTGCATTCGAACTCATTACTGAGATCTTTAAGCGCTTCATATTTTGCTTTGTCAAAAGGAGAGCCGGAATTGCCCGTGCTGCGCGTTTTAAGCGCCGCAATGACAAGTCCGCCGAGGGCTGATATCCCTAAAATCTCATAGAACATATAATAACTCCTTCATTAAGATCCTTCAAAGCGGTACGTTTTACTGAGCTTTACAAAGTTCAACGGCATAGGCACAGACGTATACAGGTTTTCATCAATCTTTACAGATGGTTTATCATCGTACAGTAACCCTTTTCGATCAGATTGTCATTCTGATACCATGCCGGGAATATAATTTTCACCTTTGTATCAACATATAGTTCCTGATCGTCCCATTCCTGATAATGAAGGACGTTATTGACCGTCAAGACGATAACCTCGTCCTTGTATGTATGGCTGATACCCGCATTTTCGATTGCTTTTGAAAATATGCTGTTAAATTCTTTGAGTTTTTTCGGTGTCAACTGCGAGGTCGGATAATTCTTTTTCAACACCTTGCTTAACTCTTCATATCCGGCAACGAAAGAGACCCGCTCATAAAACTCGTCCAACACTTTGGTGTTCTTTTTGTTTTCGCCGCAAAGAATTTTGTAAACGCCATTGTAAACCCCGTTGAACCTGTTTGCATTCTCGCAAAAAAGTTTTGTTAAAGATTTTATCAACTTATTTTTTTTGGTAAAAAACATTTTTAACACCTCCTAATTACTTGTTATATAATCAATAGTCTTTGATAAAAACGCTGCAAGCTGATTACTTAACGTTTTTGCATTAAACGGGATAATGCTGCTCATTCCGTTCTTTAAAGAAAGGATGACCGAGTTAGCGTTGCCGACCTGAAAACTCGCAATATCGTTGACACTTGCATACATCGGGTTTCCGAGAAAGGTATGCCAGTAAAAACACTTATCGGTCAGAAGAAAACCGTCTTTCCCGCCGCCGAAAACGGTATCGTCCCAATAACACAGGATCTTTTGTTTGTGGGCATTGAAATTCGGGAAGGTTATCGTAAAATTGTTAAGTTTGTTATAAGGAATGGAAGTTCCGATGCTGAAGTTTACATGGTGAAATGCGACGATTTGGTTGCAATATTCCAAAATATCGCCGGAAAAATTATCGATTTCGGATTTTTTCCCGGGATAAACCGCATTGAACAGTTTTTGATAGTTGGTTTTTGCCTTCATAAATCCGCCGTCAAAAGATTTTTTAAACAGTTCCAGAGCTTTATCGGTGTCTTTTGGGACTCCCAGCCCGTCTCGATAGCAGATGCCCAGATTATTGTAGGCTATGGGAAGATTCTGTTCGGCAGCCTTTAAGAAACAATCGACCGCCTTCTCATTTTCCTTTCTTTCCAGATAACAGTAGCCGAGATTACTGAAAGCCAACGCGTAGCCGCCGTTTGCTGATTTTTCAAAATATTCCATTGCTTTTTCAAAATTCTTAGGCAGTCCGTTTCCGTGCAAATAAATATATCCGAGTTCGTTGATCGCAATG
>JAGAAE010000207.1 GCA_017615405.1 Clostridia bacterium
AGCCTGACGCTTCGTTATGACGACGTTATATCCGACAGCAACAGGTATTTGGCAATCGAATTCTCATTCAATTCTGTCTGGCAGACAAAAACGAAGGTGGCTGTTTTCAAGAAAGGAGAGACCGAGTTTCAGGTCGTATTCTCAGACGGCAACAGTATGTATCTCGGGAATAACAAATGCTACGTTCCGAGCGAGGTCATAAAATCACCCGGATTTTCGGTTTCGATCTACGGCGTGGAAAGTAACGTTGTCATAACGTCTAACGAGGTCGACGTTCCCGTCGAGGAAAGCGGCACAACCAATTTAGAGCCTGCCGAGCCGACCCCGTCTTTGTGGAATCAGTTGCTTGTTTCGATCGATCCTCTTTCAAGATGTCCCGCCGGAGGGACAACGGGTCAGGTTTTGCAGAAAAACAGCGGCGACGACTACGATATGTCCTGGGTTTCCGTCGGCGACGGTATTATCAGCGAAGCATCCACCTATTTTGTTCCGAAAACCCTTAAAATCAACGGCAAAACGCTGACCGAAGATATTTCGCTTGACAGCGAAGACGTCGGCGCGTATACAATGCCGGTGACCGGAATACCGAAGAATGATCTTGACGCCTCGGTAAAACTCAGTCTTTCAAAAGCAGACTCGGCGTTGCAGGAACACCAGAGCCTTTCGGGCAAACAGGACCTTCTTCAAAGCGGCGTCAACATAAAGACCCTCAATAACGAAAGCCTGCTCGGGAGCGGAAACGTCGATCTGCCCGCGACCTTTTCCCCGATCGACGAGGTCATATGGCGACAGCCGAAAAATTTCGGTAAAAAGGTAAACGGTGTTGTCGGTGACAATATCAAGGTTTACAGAGATATCACCGACTCTACCATCGTGTTTTTAGGCAGCGGAATGTTATACGGTAGCAATAGTTACAACGATCCATATATAGCCGAATGTATCTGCGGATCCTTCAATACGACGGTCAGAAAAATATATTTCCAAAACGGCATAACCGGTATCGGTTCCAATCTGTTCAACCGTTTTTATGCAGGGGACTACGATCCCAGACGTTCGAAATTCTGGGACGTTAAAAACCCGTCAAATAACTGGGCGCCCACAGGTGTTACGGTAAGAAATATCATACTTCCTCCTTCGATCAACCTGATCGAAAAACGAGCGTTTCAGTATTGCCTGATATCCGACGCGATCGTCATAGAGTGCAGCGGACATCTGACGCTCGGCGACGAGGTCTTTCAGGGCTCGGGATTCGAAACCATCTCGATCCCGAACGCAACGTCAATGAGCGGATACAACAAATACGTCTTTTCTTCCGGAAATCTGAAGAATTTCAGTCTTAACTGCGATATAACCGACGAACTTTCTTTTGCGTCAAGCGAAAGGCTGACCGATGAATCGATCATCAATATCGCTAATCACCTGGTGACCGTCGGCTCCGGAGATCCTTCAAAAACTCTGACGTTGCATCCGACAACGAAAACCCTTTGCAATAATACTTTGGGCGTCGTAAACGACGGGGTATTCACAAAGGACACGAGCGGAACCGTAACCTTGACCGATTTTATCACTAACACGAAGGGATGGACCATCGCATGACCAAAAACGGAAACGTCATTACGGCAGACGACGGGAAAATGCTCGTCAGAGGCGAAACAAGAAGCCGTCAGGTCATTTTAGGCAAATCCGACAGCCCGGAAAACTGGTCGGAAACCAATATGACCGAGGAGGAACGCTCGGCTGTTCGCACCGAAACGGAAAAGCTGAACTTAAAAAAGATCGCCGAGCTTAAAGAACAACTCACGGCGACCGATTACAAGGCAATTAAATATTTTGAAGGGTGGATAAGCGAGGAGGACTACGCCCCGGTAAAATCGCTGAGGCAATCTCTGCGTGAACAAATAAATCTGCTCGAGAAATCACTGACGCAAGATGCTTGATACAGTCATAAAATGGCTCGTCCCCGCTGTTTTAGGAAGCGCCGCAACATATTTGGCGACCCTTTCCGGCAAAAGCAAAGCCTTCAGTTCCGGGCTTCAATGTCTTTTGCGCTCCGAGATAATAAGGGCATATGATAAATACACCGATCGAAAGCATATACCCATCTATGCCAAAGAGGCGCTCGAAAAAGAATACAAGGCGTACAACAAGTTAGGCGGGAACGACGTAGCCACGGATCTTTACAAACATCTTCTTATGCTGCCCGTGGAATACGGCAAGGAGGATAAACCATGTTTAAATTAGCACTTAACGCAGGTCACGGAATGAATACCCCCGGCAAGCGTTGTCTGAAAACCATCGACAATAATGAAACCCGCGAATGGGCGCTCAATTCGAGGATATGCAACTATATCGAAAAATACCTCTCGGAATATGAGGGATATTCGCTTATTCGTCTTGACGATACAAGCGGGAAGACGGATATCCCCCTTAAAACAAGAACGGCCAAAGCAAATAATTTCGGCGCCGATTTTTATTTAAGCATCCATCACAACGCCGGAATAAACGGAAGATCGGGCGGCGGAGTGATCGCGATCGTTTATAAAACCATCAAAGACGGCTCAACGACTGCTCTTTGGCAAAAGGCGCTTTATGAAAGGATCATCTCTGCGACCGGACTCAAAGGCAACCGCAGCAATCCGCTCCAGAAACAGGATCTTCACGAGGTTAGAGAAAGCAAAATGCCGGCGGTTTTGCTCGAATGCGGATTTATGGACAGCTCGACCGATACCCCGGTTATTCTGACCGAAGCTTTTGCTCAAAAGACCGCAAGAGCGATAGTGGAGGTATTAGCGGAAAAGGGCGGGCTTAAAAAGAAGGACGCTACGGCAAAAACGACCGAGACCGCCGCTCCGACCGCGAGAAAAAAGACGGTCGACGAGCTTGCAAGAGAGGTCATAAGAGGGCTTTGGGGCAACGGAAACGAAAGGAAGACGCGCCTGTGCAACGCGGGTTACAGTTACCGCGAAGTACAAGCACGCGTCAACCAATTGTTGAGGTGAAATAGTTATGAAAATCATTTCAAGGAAATGGCTTTACGCGGCAGCGTCAAGGGCAGTAAAAACGGTTGCCCAGACCGCAGTCGCAAGTATAGGCACCTCGGCGATAATAAGCGAAGTAAACTGGCAATTTGTCCTGAGCGCCTCGCTTTTATCGGGGATCCTCTCGATTTTGACCTCGCTCGCCGGCATCCCCGAGGCAAAATAATCAAAATCGCAGCAGAAAAAGGCAGGGTCACCCTGCCTTTTTCGGATATCAGATGGCAGATGTCAGACATCAGACGATGAGGCAATAATGATACATCAAACAATTTATGATCCGTCGGCTCTGCCGACACCGAAATTATTCGTTATTCATTACAACAAACGACCCCGGCGTTTGCCGAGGTCGTTTTTTCGTTTATCCGAATATTCCCTTTTGATCGATGTTATAGAACATCGCGGCAACTTCGCAACGTAACGCGTTTGCCTGCGGTGCTATAAGCTTCTTTCCGCCGCCTGCGTCTTTGCCCGAGATCAATCCGCGCGAGAGCGCCCAGTAGGTTGCCTCCTGCGCATAGCCCGAAACGTTCTTGAAGTCGGTGTATTTTGCTCTTATTTCAGCCTTTTCGACATCGGAAACCGTAACGTCAATTCCCTTTATCTTGGCATAATTATAGAAGAAGGTCATTATCTGTTCGCGGGTTATCTTATCGCCCACGCCGAACTTGCCGTTTGCGTAGCCGCTTGATACCTTCTTATCCTTTGCCCAGGCGAGAGCCGCCTCATAATACGCGCCTTTTGCAACGTCCTTAAAGCTCGTTTTTCCTTCGTATTCACTCAGATCGTCGCCTGAAAGACGGGCGAGAATGACGACAAAATCCTGCCTTTGGATATTATCCGCCGTTCCGAACTTGCCGTTTGCATAGCCCTTTATAAGTCCGGCGCTCGTAGCAAACTTGACCGCATCGCCGTACCAGTCCTTATAATTTACGTCGGAGAATTGCTTAACAATCACCGGCGGCTGCGGATCATCCGGAAGCTTATCGTCGATAAGCGTGATCTTTTTATCGTCGTTGAGTTTTACGTAGAACACGTGAGACTCATTGTCATACTCGCAGGAATAGGTTGCCAACCACGATCCGTTCTTATACTCGAGCAGATAGGGCGACGAGTCAATGCCCATGTATCCGATATTCCAGACCGTATAGGTCTTTTTCTGTGAATCATACTGCTTGGAAAGCGAAAGATCAAGATTATTTATTGCCAGATACTTCAAAGCTTCCTGTTTGATCGCATCGGAATTGAAAACTAAATAGTATTTTTTACGTCCGCTTTCGTCGTCGGTCGCATATCCGCTGTCAAGGATATTATCTTCATCATAAATAAAACCGCTGCTTGTCAATGCAAATGCAATAACGTTGTCAATATTTTCCGCGGTAACAGTTCCGGTGAAATGCTGTTTTTCGGTATCGGTCAACCAATCGGCACTGGCATCATTATATACTGACGGAAGCGCACAGGACGCCTCAAGCCATTTACTGTTCTTGATAGCATTGCTCTTTATCGTGTTTTCCCTGCCGGTCTGTTCATCGCACGAAAGGTACATGGTAAAGACAGAACCGTTTTCGTCCTCGTGACGCGGCATATAGAAATATCCGTGATCGGTTATAATGTATTCGGAGGTTTTGCCGTCGTCGTAATGATAAGGTATGCTGAGGACCTTCCAATCCTCGCTCGATCCGTTCTTATCGGTCACGGTGAAAACGAGGGATCTGTCAGCCGTTTCCTTAACGGTAAATGCTTTTGCCGTGTTCTCTTTGACGGTGACGGGAACCTGGAACGACTTTCCGAAAAGCTCAAAGGACAGATTTTTCTGACCGGCGGAGATGAAGGAATCATCCTGCGTATACAAATTGCCGTTTCTTTTAAGCTTGTTTGAATAAACGCCGTAATGTCCCGTGACCGGATATTCACGGTCAACCGTAAATTCTTCCTTCGCTCCGTCCTTGTAATGTACCCTTATCTTAAGACCGTTCATAACACACATTTCATAGGTCAAAAGATTTGTCTTATCGGGCGCTTTTAAAACTTCGATACTGCTTACGGGGTTTTCTTTAACGGTGACCTTGAAGATATCGGATACGGTTCCGATTTTTCCGGTCAGATCATAGGTGTTTCCGGGAATGAAGGGGTTTTCATTTTGATCATAATCTATGCTGAGATCATAATAGTTGCCGTCATAATAAACTGAACCGTAACCGTTCTCATCTTCGGTGACCTTTGTTCCGTCCTTGAAGGTAACGGTATAAACGGGGTATATATCATAGCGATCGTAACTGCCGGTATCATAGGAATCGAAACCCTGGGTAAGGGTAAGGTCGGCTATCTCTACGCTTACTACGGGGCTTTCCGTGACCGTAACGTTAAAGGTGGCGCTTTTGCCGAAAACACTTCCGGTGCACTCGTAGGTCTGACCCTTGACCCAGTTTTGTTTATCCTGAGACGAAAGATCAATATACAGCATACATTTCTGATCGTTAAGCATGAAGTATAAATAACAATTAGTACCGTAGCAGGAACTGTTGTAATACTTGACGGTCTTTTCACTGCCGTCCTTCATCACTAACGTGCAGGTCGGTTCAACATAATTATAATAATAGGTGCTGCCTGACCAGTAGCCGTTAGTATTCTCAATAACTTCAACGTTTCCGAATTTTATGCTTGCTACGGGGCTTTCGGTTACGGTAAACTTATAATCCTTCGTTTTCGGTCCTACGGAAACGGTTACGGTATGCTCACCGACT
>JAGAAE010000208.1 GCA_017615405.1 Clostridia bacterium
ACCCTCAGCACCGCCATTGAATGTAAATTTGCAGTCTTGAAAGTGCAAAATTTCCGAGTGATACCGCAACAATCGATGACAAAACGGATAAGAAAACGAATCCGACAAGATTTTGCGGTAATAAAAGCGGTTTGAAATAGGTGTGAATTGTTCCCGTAAATATATGCCTCGTAACATTTGCCGAATTAAACACAATACATCCGAGAAACGCCGAAAAGCAGGAGATTTCAAGAGGACCAAACTGTTTGGAAGATTTCCTTGAAAATGCGGCATACATTGAATCGGATATAACAGCCAAAAGCATGAACAATATTCCAAGCAGGGTCGCACCCGAAGAATCCGCACCCCTGTTTGTGAAGGTCACGATGATCAAAACACCAGAAATTCCAAGCAATAAACAACAAGTTTGAATCGTAGCGATCTTTTCTTTAAGAAATATCACCGAAACAACGGTTGCCGAAATAGGCGATAAAGCCATTATCACAGCAACTACAATGGTAGACGACATTGATATACCCAATGTTTCAAAAACAAAGTATAAAACGGGTTCAAAAATCGAACACAAAAGCAAACTTTTATAATCCTTGCTCCTTAAATCTAACCTGATTACCCCAAATATGTTCAAAAACAAAAAGATTATCGCACTTAACAAAAACCTTAATGAAATAACATCCAACACATCGGTATTTGACAGCAACCCTCTTGTAAAAAGCGATGAGCTTCCATAGATAAGCAGTTTCAGAACAATGGCAAAATAAGCAATCAATGATTTATCTTCTTTCATTTTTTATAAAGCCAAACTAGTTTTCAATATATATTACCTTTGACAACGACGCTGTGCTGTCGTGGCCTGCAAAGAATTCAAAATCACCCGATTCAAAAATACAGTTCATTCCCATATCGTAGAATTTAAGAGAATCCTTAGGAACGGATAGTTTGACCGTCTTTTCCTCACCGGCGCTTAGCCATACTTTACCAAATGCTTTGAGTTCCTTTACCGGCCTTACCTTTGATGCCGTAATATCCCTTACATAAACCTGTACGGTTTCCTCGCCCGGGAGCTTGCCGGTGTTTTTTACTTTGACCGAGATATCGACACGATCATTATTTTGGCTTAATGAAAGATCGCTGTATTGATAATCCGTATAACTGAGCCCGTAGCCGAAAGGAAACAGCGGCTTTAACGGCGCATCCATATACTTGCAGGAATGACGTATCTCCGAGGTCGGACGACCGGTTGAAACGTGATTGTAATAGATCGGGCATTCTCCCGAGTGATTCGGGAAGGTCGCCGTTAAGCGAGCACTCGGATTATAATCACCGAACAACACGTCACAAATACTGTTGCCGGCCTGCGAACCTAAATGCCACGCTTCGATCAAAGCGTTTGATATTTCAACTGCTTTCGGCACCGCAAGGGGTCTTCCGTTAAACAAAACGGTTACGAACGGTTTTCCGAGTTCTTTAAGAGCCAGAAGCATTTTTTCCTGCTCGCCGTGAAGTCCGATATGGCAAAGGGATGAGGCTTCGCCGCTCATATCGGCATATTCACCCACCGCCGCAATTACTATATCGGCGTCCTTAACGGCTTTTTCCAAAGCCGCACGGTCAAAAGTGCCGTCGACCTTGCAGCACTCCTCATAGGAAACGGAAAGGTTACGCTCGGCAAGACCGTCCAGTAAGCAGACCGCTTCGTCGCCCCTGCCCATAGCCGCCCAAGTGCCGAGCATTTCTTTGCGGATCGCCGCCAGTTCGCCGACGACCGCAATTTTTTTATCACTTCCAAGCGGGAGTATCCCGTCGTTTTTTAAAAGTACGATAGATCTTCTTCCCGCGTCTCTTGCGAGTTTTATGTGTTCATCACATAAATACATACTTTCCCCTGCCGATTCATCGGTATAAGGGTGGTCAAAAAGACCGAGAGCGAATTTCAAGCGCAATACTCTTCGCACCGCGTCATCCAACACTTCCACGGGAATATCGCCCTTTAAAACTGCGTTCTTCAAGTTTTCGGTATAGCACATACTGCTCATATCGATATCTATTCCGGCACAAAGCGCTTGATTTGCCGCCTCCGATCTATCGCTCACCGTTCCGTGCTCGATCAGTTCGCCTATGGCGCCCGAATCGCTGATGACGGCACCGCCGAAAGCCCATTTGCCGCGAAGAATATCTTTTAAAAGGTAGTTACTCGTAGTACAAGGCTCACCGTTTAAATCGTTAAAGGATGTCATAAAGCTTGCAACGCCCGAATCGACCGCATTTTTAAAAGGCGGAAGATAGGTTTCCCATAAGGTTTGCAAACTCATATCGGCGCTGTTATAATCTCTGCCGCCGATAGCGGCACCGTAGGCAACAAAATGTTTTGCACAAGCGGCAATTTTGTCGTCTTTTGCAATATCATCGCCCTGAAATCCACGCACCTTCGCCGCCGCAAAGCGAGAAGTAAGATAGGTGTCTTCGCCCGCGCCCTCGGCGATGCGCCCCCAACGGGCATCGCGGCATACGTCGATCATCGGAGCAAATGTAAGCTTGATTCCCGTCGCCGCCGCTTCCTTTGCCGCAATACTTGCCGTTTGTTCAAACAGATTTTCGTCAAAAGAACACGATTCCGCTAACGGAATAGGGAAAATCGTGCGTAAACCGTGAACAACGTCTAATCCGAAAAACAGCGGAATGCCAAGCCGGGATTCCTCGACGGCAATGCGCTGCATATGATTGCATTTCTCAACGCCGCGCATACCGAGAAAAGAGCCGATTTTCCCGTCTCTTACATCCGATTCTCTCGTATCCCACTGAACGCCCTGCAAATCCCGTTCAAATTCTTCTTTTGTGATCTTCCCCTCATGGAGCATCAGTTTTTTCTCCTTGAGCGAGATCTCAAATCCGCCTACGGGCGACGGTCCGACCTGATTTAATTGTCCGATTTTTTCATCGACCGTCATTTTTGCGATCAGCGTTTCGATTTTTTCCTTCTCTTCAGCCGAAACGGTAAAACTCAACTTTTCCATATAAACAGTTCCTTTTTCAAAGTTTTCGTTTCTTTAAAAGCTTATCCCTTTATACCCGTTATGGTTACGTTTTCGACAAAGTTCTTTTGACCTGCCGCAAAGGTTATCAATGGAACAAGCGACATAATTACACAGGTCGCCATCTGTACGTTCAGTGCACCTGCACCGACGCCGCCTGAGGCATCGGTCGAAGAAACCATATTGCGTACCGCAAGTGCGACTGTCCACTTGACCTTACTGTTTATGTAGATCATCGGCTGGAAGAAATCTCCCCAAGCCGCTGTTATAGACGTTAAGAACAGCATAAAGATCATCGGTTTTATATTGGGCATAATGATACTCCAATAACATCGCAGATGACCGGCGCCATCGAGATATGCGCTTTCAAGGAGCGTATTCGGAATGGTTTTCATAAATTGCCGCAGCATAAATATGTTCATTGCGCCCCCGCCGAACCAAACCGGGATCCAGAGCGGATTGAGCGTATCAAGCCAACCGAAGTTCTTATACAGTGTAAACAGCGGTATCATTGTGACCGAGTTGGGGATCATAATGGTCGCCAATATGCAGAAAAAGATAACGTTCTTGCCCGGGAAATTGATCTTGGCAAATCCGTAAGCGCAAAGCGTGCAGCTGAGTATCAGTCCAACCGTTTTGAAAACCATTACAAACAAAGTGTTTTTAAGGAATGTCCAGACAAAGGGATCGCCGCCTTCGGTGTATCCGAAAGCCCCTAAAATATTTTTATAGTTTTCAAAATGGAACTGACTCGGTAACCATAAAGGAGGAAACTGTTTTATTTCCTGATAGCTCATAAGAGAGAGCATTATCATATTAAAAAACGGATAAATGAATATAACGGTCAGAATGCTTAAAACCGTATATACGACGACCTTGTATGCTTTTGACTTTTTCATTTACTGTTCCTCCCCGTAATAGACCCATCCGCCGGTCTTGAAGACGATGGCAGTCAATGCAAAAATCATAATAAACAATATCCACGACTGAGCGCAGGCATATCCCATATTCATTTCGGTAAGTCCCGTATTATAAATATTCAAAACCATAAAATTCGTGGCGTGAAGCGGTCCGCCTCCGGTCATCAGATAGGATGCGCCGAAAGCCTGCAAAGCGCCGATAACGCTATTGACGAGTTTATAGAAGATAATGGGAGAGATCATGGGAATGGTGATATGCCAAAGTCGATGATACCATTTTGCTCCTTCGATCGCGGCGACTTCATAAAGGGCGGTCGGAACGCTTTTGAATCCGGCAAGCCACATAAGCATTCCGCCGGCAAGCCCCCAAAGCGACATAATGATCATCGAATTCCACGCGGTATCCGGATGGAAAAGGAACGGATACGGCTTAAAGCCCAAGGAAGTTATTATCTGATTTATTCTTCCTGCCGCCGTCGGATTAAACAGATCTTTCCATATCATCGCCGAAGCGAGTCCCGGAACGACACACGGTAAATAAAGCAAAACCCTGTAGACCGAGATGCCTTTTACGTCGGAATTCATAAGCAATGCAAAGGCAAAAGACAACACCATATTCAGTCCCACGGAAACTACCGCATATTTGCAGGTGATCTTCAAGGAATGCAAAAACACCTCATCGTGGAACATTTTTTCGTAATTCTGAAACCCGATCCACTCGGGAGGATTGATATTATCGTATTTTGTAAAACCGAAATAAAGAGATAATAGTACCGGTGTCAGAGTGAAGACCAAAACACCGATCACAACCGGTGAAATAAACAAATAGCCTGCGATATAATTTTTAGTCTTTCGGTTCAGTTTTAATGAGCGAGTCATAGAACTTTTCCTTTCACAAAATATGTGTATGCCCGTTATATGTAAATAATCGCCGGGCTATTAAAACGCGGTTTTATCAGTATGAACTGAATGCTCTTTCAAACTCGGTCTGCCCGAATTCTGCCGCCTCTTTCGGGGACATAATGTTCGTAAGGACAGCCGAAAAAGCGTTTTTCCACGCAGAGTCATATTTGAGGCTCGCAGCGTCATTGGTGACCGTGATCGAAGGCTGTAAAACATCAAATTCCGGTGAGTCTACAAAAGGTTTCCAGTTAATGCCTTCGATCGAATTCTGCCAGGTCGTATCGGAGGCGAGGCTCTTCAATACCGGTACGCAGTCGCCGCTCTTCATAAATATTTTCTGCCCTTCTTTCGAAATAACAAAGAAGAGGAATTTTGCGGCTTCTTCTTTACAGTTTGACGATTTCATAACAGCATATCCGCTGGTTCCGCTGCCTACTATATGCTTTTCGGGAAGCACGGGGAAGGTCGTTACTCCGAGATTCTCTGCACCAAGTGATTTTGCATAGGTAGAACAACTTGAACGGGTCTGGAATGCCATGGCAACCTTACCCGATTCAAAAGAACCGATATCGTTATAATAATTGTTTACCAGAATGCCGTCATCGCACAGTTTCTTCAATGATGTGAGAGCTTTGACCGAACCGGGGGTATTGAAGTTTGCAGAGCTGCCTGCCGGGAACTGATCGGTGATCGTTCCGCCAAGTCCGATAAAGATAAGCGGCGCCGTCGCTCCCCAGTTAAGGAACGCTTCACATCCGCGGCGTGTATATACCGACTTCTTTTTGACCGGGAATTTGCTCGCAGTTGCGACAAATTCATCCCAAGTCCAACCGTCTTTCGGGAATTCAACGCCAACTTCCTTGAACAACGCCTTATTGTAATATGTTACAACGTGGTCGTAGTCGCGCGGGATCATATACTGGGTTTTGCCGTATTGTCCGCAGCGAAGCATAGACTCATAAACGTCCGACGGGTCAAAATTATTGGCTTTATAATACGGTTCAAGCGGAGTCAACAATCCTTTTGACGCCAATAGACGGGTATTTATGTCGGATACCCAGATAAGATCCGGAGCGGTTCCCGCCGACGCCTGAGTGATAAGCTTTGTGGTATAATCGCCGACGATCGGTTCCTCTTTGAACACGATACCCTTGTTTGCTTTGGTAAATTCTTTTAACAGGTCGGATGCCTGTCTGCTGATGGAACCGTCCGGTATGGAAATACGGATAACCACGTTTCCGTTTTCGTCGAGGGTCTTATCGCCGGTAT
>JAGAAE010000209.1 GCA_017615405.1 Clostridia bacterium
AAGACCGTAGGCAACCACCGAACAGGAAACTATTTCAATAAACGCGCTCACGATCTGGATGAGAAGTGTGTTTTTAAGGCAACCCATGAAGTTTATCGATTCAAAAGCATCCTTGAAGTTATCGGTTGTAATCTCTTTAAGAACCCAAACGATATCGGGGTCGGAAAAGGAGTCCGCCGTCCGGAAAGAGGTTACTATCATATAAAGGAGCGGATATACCACAACGTAGGACATGGATACAAGCAGAACAAGGCGGAAGAGGGAAACAAGAATGCCGAACGACCTTTTCTTGATACGGTATCCCGAAATATTGCTTAAATTAAACGATTTGAATTTTTCAGAAATCTTCAACCCGTATCACCCCTATTCCCATTTCTTCGCACAGATCCGGACAAATATCATCAGCAAAAGCCCCACAAACAAGCCTACGGCAATGAAATACATCCAAAGCATTGCTGAAGCTTCGCCGTATTTTTGCGCCTGTGAAAATACTATTGACTGCTTGATTACAGGATCGGTTTTTGCGGTGATCTGTTCGACAGCGGTGAATATAGCAACAAGGATGGTTATCCTTGAAAGCATCGGGAAGGTAATAAACCAGAACTCCTCCCATTTTGTTGCGCCCTCGACCTTTGAAACCTCGTAAAGCGAATCGGGTATCGCTTGAAGTCCCGCGATCCAGAGAACTATCTGAATACCGCAGTTCCACACAAGGTCCATTATCTTGCTGACCACCGAGTTGATATAATCCGAAATATTGGTAGGCAGACCGAACCAACCGATTATCGAGGAGACGCTTATCATCCCGTCCCGGACCGATTCGTCGGTGCCGGTCGAGGCGATATCCCCCGTCCTTGTCATAAATATCATTTCTATTATGACGCCCGACGCTATTATTACCGGCAAAAAGTAGACCGCTCTGAAAAACATTCTTCCTTTAAACTTCTGGTTAAGCAGAATGCCGAGGATAAGCGAAAGTATCATAATAAGCGGGAATGAATAAAGGAAAGATAAAAATCCGTTTTTGAAGTTCTCGGTAAAGAGTGCGTCCTTTAAAAGGAGCGTTGAGAAATTCTTAAAACCCGAAAAATTCGATTCAAGTCCCGTAACGGTCAGCTTTACCTTTGAAAAGGAATAGATTATCGACTGAGTGAGAGGCGTCAGAAAGAAGATAACTATACCGATAAGCCACGGAAGTGTGAAATAAAACCCGTATTTTCTGCGCTTTGCTTCTAGTCCGCCGGTTTTTTTCTTCATGAACGCTCACCCCCGACAGAGTATATATGCGATTTTGCCTTGACCGTTCCGAAGGGAGTATCATAGTCCTTGTCGGAATAGTTGACATAAACCGTAACGCCGTTATCAAACTGCGTTTTTACTATATTTTTTTCGACAACGCAATGATCGACTATTCTTGCGCCCTTCACGGCGTCAAAATAGTCCTTATATTCATCAACGGCATTTTTAATAAGTGATTTTGCATTTTGGTAATCACTGCCGAAGTATCTTACGTCGGCGTTGTCGATCAACTTGTTTGTGTAGTTATAAGACATGGCGAAGGTAAGCCCGGTTCCCGTTTCAACAGCCTTAAGGATTGCCTTATCAACGTCGCCCGACATAGCAAGCGGTGACGAAGCAAGCGGTATCGTTCCCTTAAAAACTATCTGATAGAACGGAACGTCCTCATCCATAAAATCATACTGCGAAGATTTTGAAGGTGAGTCGAGAACGTAGTCAGCCGCCATCGCCGCATAGGCGTTGGCATTGCTTAATAGCACCTTTTTGCCACTTTCTTTTATCTTTTTTATCTGCGAATATACCTGTTCGGGCATCTGTCCCTTTGAATAGTATTTCTGTTCGCTGTTATCCGAATATGCGATACTGCCTAAGGTCGACAGGGATATTCCTTTTAGACCGAAATTATCTGCAGACCCGGTTATTTTACCGAGTATTCCAGGTATAAGACTGCGTTTTATAAGGGTGAAATTGCTGTTGTTGTTCCAGCCCTTTCCGGTCGAATCGACCGTTCCGCACCAAGAATAATAGTATTTTAGGCGGATATTTCGGTCGTTTACCGCCAATGCGGAATCGTTCTTGAACGATGCGAGGGAAGAATTTTCTTTATATTGAAGCGCGTCATAGTCAAAATATAGACCTATGTTTTTATCAAGGCATTTTTTTGAGAGGTTTTTAAGGTCGTCGGTCGAGCCGATACTGCCGTTTAGTTTAAGGTCTCCGGCGATCTTTCCTATGTCAAGCCCCGAATCTCCGAAGCCGCACAACTGAACTACCGGTTTTTCCTTCGTTATATCGGCTATCTCGGTGATGATTTTTTCCGCCTGTTTTACGGTCGTAGTGGCATAAACGGTATCATAAGGAACACCGAGCGCAGACTCGGTCACCTTTGTCCCTCCGAGGATCTCAAGGTTTATCATCCTCTCCTCTTCACCGCTCTTTTTCATACCGTTTTTAAGGAGATATTCACGGTATTTTTCAGCCATTCCGACATAGTCGGCTTTATCACCGTAAAGAGGATAGTATCCTATCGCTAAGGTGTTGGTCGTAAGCTCGTTTGAGAACTTGTTTACCGAGCCCCAGTCTTCATTCTTATAAAGGGTGGTATGACTGCGAACGTCAAAATCGGCATAAACCGCAGAGTATCCTATATTACTGTTGCCGGTGTTTATGCGAAGGGAGGTTGATTCGGTGCCGCCTTCGATTATCGCAAGCATACCCTTATCGCCGTTTTTAGCGCCGAAAACCGGCATTGTAAGGTCGGCTGTGAGGGTTTTTATCGCACTGTCGTCGGGTTCGCGAGAGCCGATACCGTACATCTCGTCGGACACATCTACAGCGTCCGCCTTTTCCTCGTCGGCATAGACAAGCGCACCGCAACCAGAAGGAACGAACAGATAGGAATCATCCGTTTTGTTTTTTACCGAGCATAAGAACGGCGCAACGCTTACGGACGTAAGCATATATTTGTCGCCCTCGGCTATTTTTTTCGGGTCTATCTTTATTAAAATGCTGTCATCCCGAAGCAGATAATCCACCTGAACGCTTATCTGCTGTTTTTCAAAATAAAAGGTTATACTGATCCCGCCGTTTGTTTTAGAGACCGAAAATTCGTTTTTCTTGTCGCTACCGTTATGTCCGATTATCTTATCGAAAATATTTTTTGATTTATCAAATATCGTTATGTTTATCGGAGAAATGATCTGAGGATGATTTATGACCTCGTAACCGTCGGCATCGTATCTTACCTCCATCGCTTCATCGGGAAGATAACTGAACGTTCGGTTTTTCTCCTTATCAAAGAACTCTACTCTTTTGTTTTTGCTGTCCCATTTAAGGGAAAAATTATCATTTTCGGACGCAACGAAGGAATCGGGATTGTTCTTTTCGACCTTCCCGAATTTAAGGGGTGCGACCTTTGCGCTTCCCGCTCCTTTTCCGCATCCTACCGCAGACAGGCAGAGCAAAACGCAGATCAAAAAAGCAGAAATTCTTTTCTTCATTTTACTCCTCTCCTATCTGAATAACATTTCGTTGTAAACAGTCGCTCCGAACGCTATAAACTGCTGAACCAAGACGACTATAAGGACTATTATGAATAAAACTATCGCCATGGCAAAAACCGTAAGAAGCGCGGTCGCCACGAACTTGCCGAATGAGAAATCGTGTATGATTATGGTTCCGATGACTATCATTATTGCGGAATAAATGGTAAACGCCGTCATAATAGTCGTTAGGAACGCCACTTCATCCGGCACGAAAACGTGGGTCAGTATTATATAAGCAAAATTGGCGATTATCATCGGGATAAGCCCGTAGCATACCACGGTGAATATCTCCTTCATCTTGCCTATTCCGCCCATAAGACAGGATACCGCCCAGTTTGAAACGGTCCACAAAATCACCAATCCTACCGTCCTGAAAAGAAGAAGCAGGATATTAAAGGAGCTTACCGACTCGGAAACGAACATAAAGCTTCCGAGCAGCGTCTGGCTTGCGACCGACAAGAAGTAGACTACGAGGATAACAACGCCTAACTTGACCGACGCCAGATCCTTTTCCTTCATTTTCGTAAAGGAAATAACCGGATGACCAAGCGAATCCTTCATGAGGGCAACTCTTTCGCCCAGTTTGATCGTTCTCTTTTTCTTACGCTTTGAAAGGATGACGAAAACAGCAACGATCGCCAGCGCCGCAAGAATTATCCACCAAATATTCTTATAAAGGAATTCCTTCCTTAACTGAACGTAAGCCTCTGAATATATCTTTTTTTCATAGGCAGTTTTTGAAAGTTCGAGCGCCTTGCCGTAATCACCCTCGGCATAAGCCGCCTTTGCGAGACCTAAATATGCAAAACGGTTGTTGCGGTCACTTTTAAGGATCTCTTCCCAGCCTGCTTTCGCAGACGTATACTCACCCTTTAAGGTCATATTCTGCAAAAGTTTGAGCTGCTTTCCGTATTCGTTGCACTTAAATACCGTTATGGTATTCTTGATCCCGTCTATAACTATAAGATCGTCACCGATATGATCAATGGCGTTTATCTTTTGGAAGGTCCCCTTTTGCCTTCCGCTGTCAAAACCGCCGCCGATAACGCAAACGTTGTTACATTCGCTGTCATACATATAGATTTTGTTATAGGTCGTATCAAAGGTATAGAAATAGTCATCATCATCTACCGTAACGCCGCCCATATTCTGAGCGTGGATATAAAACCCTCTGCCGAAGGTAAGCGGAACTTCCTTTTCACCGAAAACAACGTTACCCGAATCAATTATGTCGTTTCCGTTGGGCGCGAGCTTCCTTATTACGCCCTTTTGCACCCATTCGGAGCTTTCTGTTTTTCCGGTCGAGGTATATACAAACCCGTTTTTATCTATGCAAAGATCGGTAAACTGATATGGAAATTTTCTTGCCTGCTTCTCGTATTTCTCGTCGGTCATCGTCAGTCTGTTCCAGATATCCTCAAGGAACTGAACTATACCTGTTTTGACCGAGTTCGAGCCGTAAAAGCTTAAAAACTTGTTTTCGGGAGAATAAAGGAGCGCGCCGTAGTAACTGCCGTCGCAAAGGATATACTTATACCCTTTTTTATCGACCGCGGTTTTTATCGGCTTATAGGAAAAATCGTCGGGAACGACCGGAGAATCGGGCTTTAACAACTCGCCCTTGAAGTTGCCGTCCTTATCGGTTATAAGAACGCGCATATTATCGGTATCGGAGATATACACGTCATCGTCTACAACGTAAATTCCCCTTGCGCCCTTAAACTCTTTATCGCCTATCGTTTTTATCTCTTTGTAGACCTTATGATCCTTCGTGAGAACTATCATCCTCGAAGAACTGTCAAGAATATATACGTAACCGTCTTCGGATACCGAAATATCAACAAGCTCCGAAAAACCGTCAAGTCCGAGCGTGTGTGCGCTTAATACCTCGCCTACCTCAAAAAGAGGCTTTGTGTAAACCGCCTTGAAGTTTCCGTCGGTTTGCCAATAGGTATAGGTGTCATAAGGAACGTCGGAATGCCCCGAAAACTGCGTCATTGCGAAAGCTCCGGTGCAGGGGCTTAAAACAAGGATGAAAACAAGGATCGACAGAGCAAATACTAAGGCTTTTCTTCTTAAACTTCTCATATCCGCCGTCACTCCTTTATACCCGCGCTGCTCATCGCTTCCATAACGTTGCTCTGAGAAATAACGTATACAAGGATCGGGGGTATCATCATAATTACCGTTACCGCCATGGCACTTCCCGAACGGGCTATACCGCCGGCGGTTATCTGGCTCATTATGGTAGGAAGCGTTTTGAGTGACTCGTTGAAAACCGTTCCGTCGGGTATCGCAGCCCAAACGTCACGAAAACCGAACATCATAAGGGTCAGAAGACAGGGCTTAACTATCGGGACGGCTATCTGGAAGAATATCCTTATCGGACCGGCGCCGTCGATCTCCCCGGCTTCAAGAAGCGCATCGGGAATGGCGCTTTCCATATACTGCTTCATAAGGAATACACCCATCGAGGTTGCGGCATAAGGGATTATCATTACCCAGTAGGTATCAACGATTCCGAGCCATGAATAGATAAGGTATAACGGTACCGAAAGGGTCGTTCCGTTAAATAAAAGCGCGAACTGAACGATAACGAAGAATGCAGCTTTCCCCTTGATCTTGGATTTTGCAAGCGCAAACGCCGCCATTGTTGCGATGAAAACGTAAAGTACCGTTGCCGATATCGTTACGAATAAACTGTTGAATATGTATCTTGAAAGCGGGATGCTCAAATTTGAAAGAAGATTAGGAAGCGCTCTGTAGTTTTGAAGGGTCGGGCGGACAACGTAGAACGGAGGCGGGAACACAAGCAATTCTTCAAGGGGCTTAAAAGAGGTAATAATACTGTATATAAGCGGTAAAACGGAGAACAATCCAAGTGCAACAAGGAAAAACACGAATATAAAATTGCCGAATTTAGAGCGTGTATACTTCTTAAAATTCTTTTCTTTTGAAGCCTTGAGACTTTTGTGCTTTTTTGCGGAATCATCCGTTATACCGGATCTTTTCACGACCCTTAAAAGATTCATACGAGCCACCCCCATTCTTTTATTATTATCATTATTAAACCGTTATCTTCCTACTACGTCTAAAAGTTTTACTATTGCTTTTCTTGTAAGCGCCATCAGGGCAAAAAGGAATACCGATAACGCCGCGGCGTAACCCATTTCATAACGCACGGTACCCACGTCGCCTATATGCGAAACTATGGTATCGGCGGCGTGCCCGACGCTCGGGTATCCCGCGAGATTGACCGCTATACTGCTTATAGAGAAGCTCGAAGCGATCTGCATAACTGCACTGAACAAAAGCATATTTTTCATCGAAGGAAGCGTTATAAACCAAAGCTCCTGCCAGCGGTTTCGGATGCCGTCTATCGCTCCCGCCTCATACATTTCGCCGTTTATGTTCTGAAGTCCGGATATGTTTGCAAGGAAGGATACGCCCATACTCTGCCAGAGCTGGACAATAATGATGATCGGCATTATATATTGTTCCGATTTAAGCCAGGAAATCGGCTCGTTTATAAAGCCCCACGACAAAAGCAGGCTGTTCATATAACCGTAGCTGTCGTTCGAGAAGGCGATCTGCCATATAAACAGACCGTTTCCGACAAGTGCCGGAGCATAGAACATAAAGGAAAGTATCGTTCTCGTAAAGGGCTTGAATTCATTTAAAAACCAAGCGAGAACAAACGAAAGCATAAATCCTATCGGTCCGGTTATGATGGCGAAAAGTATAGTGTTTTTTACGACAATACCAAAGGTATCGTCATCAACGAACATACGGATATAGTTATCTATGCCGATAAAATTCGGCATTCTTATCATATCGAAATCAAAGAAGCTCAAAACGATAGACGACAGGACGGGAAGGACCGTAAACAGGAAAAACATTATCGCAAACGGCGCAAGCAATACGTAGTATTGGGCATTATTGCCGAAATGAAGTTTTTTACTTTTTGTAATAATCCTTGTTTTCTTCATATCCTGTCCTCCTCTCGTTTGTTATTTATGAATACTGTTTTATTTTGCGGGCTATCTCGCTATCCGCAACGCCGCCCCAGTATACAAGGGCGTCCTTCGGGTTCTTTGTTTTGTTTATTACCTGCCAATACGCCTGATCGACCGATCTTGTCAGGTAATAACCGCCCGGTACCTCGGGCACTTCGACGATGTTGCTTCTCTGCTCCATAAGGATAGAAAGATCGTCTTCATTCCAGGACATCTTTTCAAACGCTTCGACGGTAGCGGTCGTCGTTCTCGAAATGGGTCCGAGTATCGATTCGACGTTGTTGTTGTAATCAAGCTGTGTTTCGGCACTCGTCCACCATTTAAGGAACTCCCAAGCCGCATCCTTGTTTTCGCTCTTACTTAATATTCCGCAGCCGGAGCCGGAGCCGGAAACCGTGCGGTTTATCGAGCCGTCCGCCTGCTTTACGCCCGGGACAAGAGCGATCCCCCAGGAGCCGTCTATTTCGGGCGCCGCCTCGGTTATTTGTGTATAGGTCGTGTAA
Source organism: Clostridia bacterium (assembly GCA_017615405.1). Taxonomy (GTDB): domain Bacteria; phylum Bacillota; class Clostridia; order Oscillospirales; family Acutalibacteraceae; genus UBA737. The sequence goes on from JAGAAE010000209.1 coordinate 8,083, forward strand.
ACCTCTATTCCGAGCGGGCAGGTGCCGACCTTGAATCTGTTGTAGAAGCTCTGTGTAGTCGGTATCTTATACTTCGTATACATCTCGGTCCAGAAGGTGAACGCCGAAAGCGTGACGGGATCTTTTAAGGTGCAGGCGTTAAGCTTATCGTTATAAATCTTTCCGCCATACTGCTGAAGGATCGACGGGAACAGATTCAGTCCGCCCACACCGGTGTTTACGGTGGTGGTCGAGGTTATCTGAGTATACGGCAGATAAACCGTCATATTGTTTCTTTCGATATTTGCCGTGGTTTCAAGGAATTCGTCCCAGGTTTCCGGGACCTTGAGATTTAACTTTTCGAAAATGTCCTTACGGTAGAACATAAGGTAGAAATTCTGCGTATCGGGGAGCGCATAGGCACCGCCTTTATATTCATAAGGAACCGTCGCCCCGTCGACAAACCGTGTTATAACGTCGTCATAGTCGGGGAAATTACTCAGGTCATACAGCGCCCCTCGCATCGCAAGGTTTACCGGTTCAGTCCGCGACATATGCAGCTGCAGATCGGGCTGCGTGTTGGAAAGCATACCTTTTATAAGCGAGGCGTTGGTAAGCTCAAGGTTTACGCTTATCCCCGTTTTCGGGGTGAACGACCTTCGTATGAGCGAATCAAGCACCATTGCCTGATCTCTGCCCCAGTTTATCCAGATCTTTATCTGCTTTCCGTTTCCCGATTCCGAATCAATGCTCCGGTAATCGTTCAAAAACGATGCTATGAATCTTTGAGCTCCGAAATAAACGTCCTCAAAAAATCCCGGATCCTTGATATTAAAACTGCCTTTTACCGGTGCAAACTGTATCTGATCAAGGGATAACGGTCCGTTTGCCATTTCGGAAAGCAGCGAGCCGAGGGTCGTATACTGGGTGTAGTAATCCTTTATATATAAATGCGATTTATAGGGATTATCCAGCATTGATTTCATCAGACGGTCGGCGTTATTGAATGCGGCTATAAACTGATTTGACTTCTCGCCCGTTATCTTACAGAACTGATCCGACATACTGTTAAGCGTTTTAGAAAACTCTTTCAACCTGTCGTTAAAATCGGGCAACTGCTTAAAAAGTATATAGTCGCGGTTGGCGTCGGGACTTTCGCCCGTTATCATAATAACGTCGATATAAAGCTGACCCATATCGAAGATAAGATCCTTAAACTGCTTATATACCGGTGCTAATTCGCCGAGCGTTGCGGTGAGCGATATGATATGCTCGCCCTTGGTAAGATAGAATGAATAATCCTTGCCTTTTTTATCCTTGAATGATTCAAATTCGAATGAGTTTGAGTAGTTAAAGCCTATCTTTGATGCCTCGTCAAAAGGCGTTTTGCCGTCGATCTTCAGCGCTCTGAAAACCTCCTGATTGACAACGGTATCCTGCTTATAGGAAAATCCGAGCTTATACCAGCCGTCCTTTCGGACCTTCATTTTCCAGGATATCTCGCCGCCCGGAGACTGCCAGTTGCTTCCGCCTATGTAGTTAAGTTTTCTGACGTACGCATTAGAAGGCGTAACGGCGGCGTCGGAATTGTCGGCAAGAGGCACCAACGAGCGGGAATTCTTAAGAAACGCCTTTTCCGCCTCGATAATAACGGGTTTTCCGCTTGTATCCTTCTTGGCTTTATACTTCTTCAGATACTGATCGTAGGTTATCTTTTCTTCGGGTGCCGCAAATTTTACTTCGGAAATCGCAAAGCTTTGGGAACCGGATATGATCGTAACGGTGTTCTCACCCTGCTTTAGTGCGAATTTATACGGCTCGGTTTCTATACCGACAGTGTCTTTTACGCGGTCGGTCACGAATTCTTCGTAAGATTTTTGCTCGCCTGCATACTCGTTTCCCTTACCGTCAACCGTCGGTTTTCCGGAATCGGTCCAGAAACGAAGCAGTTTAAGCTTTTGGCAGGCGATATACGGATATTCTCCGTTGATCTTGATACCGAGAACGATATCCGAACCGTTTTCACTTAACGGCAGATAGGTTATATCAAGGCAATAGAGCGCCGTTTCGGGAACGTTTATCTTATAGGATATCTCACCTTTTCCGTTCTCCCACACAAGTGCAGGCTTATTGTCCTTATAGTTTTGCTTTATCTCTACGCCGCTGTGATTTTCCTCGAGATTTTCCGAAAGGTTTAAGGAAAAGGCGTTTGTTTCTTTGGCGTCGGGCAGGTCGTTTTCTTTAAGATATTCTTCGTAATTATCCGAGGTATCGCCTACGCCGATAAAACTAAAATCGGTGCCTTGCGCGGTATCTTGGGTCTCATCCGCAAAAACGCCGTATGATAAAACGGCGGACAAAATCAGTACGGCGCTTAAAAACAGCGCTATACTTTTTTTGATCGTCAAAACGTGCTTTTGCATTTAAGACCCCCCTATCCTCTTTTACCTACCGGTCACGGTGTCAGATTTTATAAATATAAGTTTTTATTGTGTGCGGCGAGATCGTTTGCTCTGAAAACCGATCCTGCTCGCAAAGACGGAATTTACATCCGTTATCCGAACGGTTAAGCACTACAACGACCCTTTCGTTATCGGGCGTTAAGAAGGCGACCGTTTCCAACGTATCGGTAAATCTCGAAACGCCTATCCGCTTTGAACCGACGGGGATAAATTTGCTGAAATGCCCTATATAGTAATACGACGGGTTATATATTATCTCATCCGTTTCGGTATTTCCTTGTATCGGCGCCGAGCAGAAGTTTCCGACGTGGTTCGGTCCGCCGTTCTCATCGAGATACAGGTTCCAGTCTATAAAGGCGTCCATTCCGCCGTTTATATTACCTATAATATCGTGAGCGTATCTCTCGGCGTTCTTTACCGGTGTTTTGAACTGATGCTTTTCGATACATCCCTCGGTAAAGACCGCTATCTTATCCGGATATTTTTCCTTGAACATTCTGATCTGCTCAAAGTGGTCGCCCGAATACCAGTGGAACGCGATACCCGAAAAGGCGTCGAGCGATTTTTTCGTTTTGAGTTCCTTTTCGGCACGGTGAATTACGTTATCCTTGTTATGATCCCAGAAAAGCACCTTAACGCTTTCAAGTCCTTTTTCTTCAAGTTCGGGGACTAAGTAATTTGTTCCGAAATCGCTTTCCTCTTCGGCAGTATAGGTGCAGGAATCCCAGCGTTGTGTGGCGTTCGGCTCGTTCTGGACGGTGAGCATCGAGATATCTATGCCCTCTTTTTTATATTCCTCAATATATTTTGCGATATATGAAGCCCACGCCTTTTTATATTCAGGCAGAAGCTTTCCGCCGTGGTTCATTTCCTTTGTGTCCTTCATAAAAGCCGGCGGGCTCCAAGGGGACGCCAAAAACTTTATT
>JAGAAE010000210.1 GCA_017615405.1 Clostridia bacterium
ACTCGCTTTTCTCGTTAGTTCCTTCCGACTTGATATGACCTTTTTTGCTCTTATAAATCATACGAACGGGTCCCGAAAAGCGCTCATATCCCCAATAAACGTTCTCGGTATTGTTGGAATGATTTATAAACATTTTGGGATAACTGCCTAACAGTTTTTTGAAATCCTCAAACGCGCTTATCGTTTCCTCACGCTTAAATCCACCCGAGCCTGCGTTATGAAAAGCGATTTCAAAGCCTTTATCCGATAAGTCTTTTATAAAATCGGCATAAGGTTTATCCTGCAAGCAATCGCCATAATATTTATCGTCCCTTGACGGATACGCCCAGACCGTTTTGGTCGTTATGATACCTTTTTTGTAAAGATAATCATAAACGGGCTTTATTTTATCGAGGGTTGCATTATCGGTATCATCGACTATCGTAAAGGCAAAATCACGATTGTCCTTCCACTTTATCTTTCTCATAAACTAAATATTCAACATTCCCTTTTCCTTGCGATGGGCAAGTATTCTTTTATAGTCCTCGACATAGTCAACTTCTGCCCAAAAGCAACCTGCTATATCGTTTATGTAGATATCGGTCGTAGAGGAAAGGTCGTATAAAACGCTCTCCCACCATACCGAATGGATCTGCCCGTTTATCATTTCGATCATATGGTCTTTATAGACCTTTACAAAGTCTTTTCCGAGTTTTGCTATTCCTAAGCATTCGCCGGTCGTATCGGCGATGCTCAGATCTTTTCCGAACTTTTTTAATACTCCGTTTTCATAATTATAACGGTAATCAGCCTCTATAATACGGCTCGAATCGGCAAGCAAAACGGGATCGTCGGTCGTTTTGATCAGTTTATCTATTATTTCCGGTTCAACGTAGACGTCGCCGCTCATAATGATCGTTTCCTCATAGGTCAGATGATCCTTTGCGAACCACATAGAAGCGATGCCGTTCGTTACGTCGTAAAACGGATTAAAGGCAAAAGAAACGTCCTCGTCCTTTAACTCATCTTTTATCATATCGGCTTTATATCCAACGGCAACCGTGATCTCGCCGACGCCTTTCTGTCTTAAAAGCCGAACGGTGTATTTGATGAGTGACGTTCCGCCGATATCGACCATACATTTAGGGCATTCATCAATAAATCGGCTGATCCTCGTTCCCATACCCGCTGCTAAAATAATTGCTTTAATACTAATCACCTTCCGGTTGAATTTTACATTCAATAATATCGTGTGACGGCTCCTGCTTGTCCTTCGGCGGAAGTTTCATATAGTCGCCGTAGCACTCTTTGAGCATTTTATCGTATTCCTTAGGTATCGGATAAACTCTATCCTCGAATTTGATCGTCGTCAAGTCCTCTATCTCTTCGCGTATGAATTTAGGCCAGTATCTTCCGCGATGACTCAACTGATTGAGCCGCTTTGTCGGGAAGATATTAAAAAATCTTATCGTAAATTCCGTAAGCGCGCGGCAGACCCGAAGCGGCATCATCCCGTAGATTATCTTTTTTGCCGTCGAGGCGTTTTTTCTTCCGTCGCTTTTAAGTTTGAAATCCCTGACAGACTGGAGTTTTATAAGTATTGCCGTCTGGAGTTTATATGCCGGCAGCCAGATATTATCGAGCGGGAAGATATCGACGTAGATACAATGCCCGACGTTGGTATCCTTAAAGACGCCCTCGACAAATCTTGTCCCTTTTTTCTCGATTTTCATAATCGATAACGGACAGTTAATATTCGTAAAATAATCCTCACGGAAATACTTATCGTCGAGGTCTTTCTTTATCGCCTTTTTGAATTTTTTGAAGTTTTTTCTCGTCATCCAAAGGTCGACGTCGTCATCCCACGGGATAAATCCGCCGTGTCTTACGGCACCGAGCATCGTACCGCCCGAAACAAAGTATTTTATATCGTTCTTTTTGCATATTCTGTCGATCTCGTCGGTTATTTCAAGAAGGGTCGCGTGGATATCGTCAAGATCCACGCCGCAGATACTGTATTCGCTCAATGTTTATCCTCCCGAAATGCAGAAATCGTTTTTTTATATACCTCGTTTAACGCCTTTGCCGAGTTCTCCCAAGTGTACTCTTCCGCTGTCTTACGCGCGGCATCGGAGATCGCCGAAAGTTCGTCTCCGGTGAGATTAAAGATGGTATTTATGGCGGCAGCAACCGAAACGACGCTCTTAGGCGAAACCAAATAACCGTTTTCGCCGTCCTTTATGATCTCGTCGATCCCCTGCTTTCTGACGCCGACCGTTATCATCCCGGACGACATCGCTTCAAGATAAACGCAGCCGAGCGCTTCGTAATACGACGGCATTATGAAAATATCGTTATCGCTCATAACCTCAGGCAACGCCTCATAAGGCAAAACCCCATTAAAAAAGATGCGATCTTCAATTCCTTCGGCTTTTGCGAGTTCTTTCAGCTTTTCTTCGTTCGGACCTTTCCCGACAAGGGTCAGTTCGCAGTCTATACCCCTGCTTGCCGTTTTTGATATCGCCCTGATGAGATAGTCCTGTCCCTTAAGATCGATCAGATTAGCAACGCAAAGGATCCTTAGAGGGAAACGAAGATCGTTCCTGTTCTTATGGGCGAACCGGTCAACGTCGACACCGTTATAGACGGTATATGCGGGAACGGTTTTTATCTTACTTGAAAACGCGTCGCATACCTTACTGCTCACGCCGACAACAGCGTCGGCTTTTTTATATATCATTTTATACTGCAAGCGATACCACGCGTAAATAAGCTTGTGTTTTTCCTTTTCTTCATACCAGACGTTCAGACCGTGAAAATGAATGACGAACGGAATATTATGTTTTTTACAGATTTTTACGATACTGCGTTTTATCTTATTCCCCGCAAAATGGATCGAAACGATATCGTAATTATCGCAAATGATTTTTTCAACGTTATCAAAATCATTCTTTGAAAGCGAGGTCGGAATAACGATCTCAAACTTTTTCGGCTTAACTATCGGATAATCAAAAACCTTGATTCCATTACGAATATGCTCTTTTTTCTCTGTTCCGCCCTCATTTATAAACAGGACGTCTACCCTGTTTGAAAAGCCAAACAAGGCTTTTGCCTGCTGTTCAAGAAAGACACAGTATTGCGGGTTATCCTCATCGGGATAACAGGTCGTGATAAATAAAATCTTCATTCTAAACTTTCCTGTTCTCAACGAACCAATCGTCATTGATTATTTCCGCCCTGCTGCAAGGACCGTCCTCGTATAGATCGGGATGTTTATTCCCGTTAAGTATCGCATTTGAAAGATCAACAAATCTTTCCGCCGTTATCCTGCCGTTCCATATATCGACTATTGTGTTATACGCTTTTATACCCATATCTTTTACTTTTTCGGGATCATCAAGCAGTTGTTTTATCTTGCCGTAAAGGTCATCTGTATTTCCGTCTTCGTATATCATCCCGTTTCGGTTGTTCTCCATAAGATACGGCACCGAGCCGACGATATGGCTTGCCACCACGGCACAACCGCTGTTCATCGCCTCGTTTATTACGACTCCCCAGCCTTCCTTTCGGTCAGCCGTATGTAAAAAGATTGAAGACGCTTTCATTATTTTTCTTAATTCTTCACTGTTTTTGGAATCATCGAGGGTGACCTTATCGTCAAGACCTTTTTCCTTAATGAGAGAAGATATTTCGTCGAACATTTCCCCTTTACCGTAAAGGGTAAGGGAAAAATCATATCCCTCGTTCTTCAGTCTTTCGGCTATAATTACCGGGATCTCGGGATGTTTCCAGTCAATAAAACGCGAAGCCCAAACTATACTTCCGGGGCGCTTGGTATCGACACATTCTTTGATATCGAAAACTTCGGTATTGGGAAAATATCCCCATTTATAGCATCTGTCCTTATAATTGCCGAATTTAAGACAATCGGCATAAGTAAATGCGCTGGTGCAAAGCATATAAAGGTTGTTTTGCTTAAAACGACCGTGGTGGAGCCACGCCGCAAGCATATTTCTTATATACTTTATGCTCGGGAAACCGTCTTTGTAAAGACGTTCGCAATAACGGAAGGTCAACCTGTTGTTCTTGATCCTTTCGATTATCAGACTGTCGGGAGCAGAACCGTGTATCACAACGTCGGCGCCGTTAATTATTTTAAGATATTTCTTTTGGTTTGAGCGTAACTCATCGAACCCGACAATGAAATTCATTTCAGGGTCTTCGGCATAATTGACCGACTGGAATGAATCATCGGGTTCACTTGTTTCTATAAACAAATATTCGACACAAGGCATCGAAACAAAAGCCTTTGACAAAAACTTTTGATGTTCGGTCATAAAATTTGTTATAAAAACTATCTTCAATTCTTCTCACCGACTTCTAAATCAAATTTCGCTTTTTATCCTTGATCAGTCTATCGTCATAAATCCGTTTAAGCCCTATATTCCCTTTTTCGTAATCGGGGATATCGAAACGTTCAAAGTCAAATCTCGACATACACAGATAACTGCAAGCCATAACGTAAAGCCCTATGCCGCCCGCAAACAGCGCTCCTTCTCCGAATCCCATGAACATTGTCGCAAAGAAGGCCGCAAGGCAATAGCCGTTTCGCTTATCGCTCGCTTTTTCGTTAACGTAGGTCGAAACGTTATACGTGAAAAAGATCGTCAGAATAAGCGTCACCAAACCATACGAACAAAGGATGACCATATGGGCATTATGAGAGTTTCCGAGGCAGGTGATATATTCCCCCGTAACCCACCGGTTTCCGAGTTTTTCAAAGAACCTGGTCCAGATCTTGACCCTTGAATCGAGGCTTTTTCCTTTGGAAACGAGAAAACTGAACCAGCCTTTCTCGATTATAACTCTTATGTAATTGAGGTATAGGAAAACAAACAGTATGGGAAGGACGTTAATCAAAAAAATGATTTTTTTGGATATTTTCCCGCTCTTTTTTGTCGTTCGCCAAATACAAATACCTATAAACAGAACGTATGCGATCTGACAGTTTCGAGCCGACGTCTTGTTCAACATGACTAACAGCAAAAGGACAACTGTCCCGGAAATCACCCTCATTATCGGCTGTTTATATATCAGGAACGCCAGAGTACAGTAAAGAAGAGACTGGAATATCCACATTCCCGCAAAATTAGGATTTCCGAAATTGAAGTCAAGACCGACCGTAAAGTTATTTATTTTCGGGGCGAATTTATATGCGAGGTAATACATAAATCCTATTACCAGATTGAATTTCAGAATAAAGTGCATTGTTCTGCTGTTTATTTCGATATAACAGCAAAGATACATGAAGATTATCGCCGCTAAAAATATGAAGTATTCCTTCAAGGAGTCAAAGTCGACCGACTTATCGTTATAGATAAAACTTATCGCAACGCAAATCAAGGATACAGCCATTATGACAGATACCTGCATTAACAGTTTCGATTCCTTGATTTTAAAACTCTGGAAGACAAACTCACCTATCAAGGTAATAAAAGAGATCGCGAATGCGTTGCTCGTGATACTTGGTTTGTTCCACAAAACTCCGTAAACCATAAGGAAACACAAAACGAACTCAACCACAAAAAACAGGTTAATATTGTCGCCTTTTTTCATTCTGTCCATTATTTATCTCCATTCAATAAACCGTCGTATACATGAAGCATGGCGCGATACATATTCTCACGTTTGTATCTTTTTGTTGCCGTTTTTGAAATAATATCGACCATATCGGTTTTTTTATCAAAATTATTTTTGACCGCCTCATACAAAGCTTCTATATTACCATACTCGACAAACTCGGTATATTCGGTCAAAGCGATCGTTTCGGGTCCGCCGGCAAAGAAACCGCAAACCGGAGTTCCGCAGCAGAGGCTTTCAGCACAGATCATAGAGAATGTCTCACGGCGACTGGTTATGACTGTAACGTCGGCAATGCTGTAAAGCTTTGCTAAATCCTTCTGATTGCTTATCCTGCCGAGCAAAATAATATTATCGGGGATGACAACGTCTTTATCATAATCACCCGCAATTAAAAACGTAACCTTTTCACCTTTGAACCTTTCGGCAAGTTCTATAAGGTTTTTTCCACCCTTTGCGTTGTTTTCATCCGCCGAAAAATATGGGGTAGCATAAAAGATTATTTTCTCGTTTTCTTTGGCGTATTTATTTCTTAGCGCCTCTTCATAGGACGGTCTGAAAATAGTTTCGTCAAGCCCGTTTTCAACAACAAAATGCTTTTTATTGCCTAAGATAACAGATGATTTTGCCCTCTCCATAAGCCACGGTGAAACCGAAGTCACAATAAGATTTTGGTCAAATCCGTCAAATGCTTTTTTCATTTTTTTAAACGAGCGGGCGGTGTTATCGAAAAGATAGGTCGGGACTCCGTTTTTGATTTGCGGGCAGTTACCGCAGCCTGTTTTGAACTTTTCGCAGGAATACGAATATCCGCAGCTGCCCGTGAACATAAACTCGGCATGGAGTGTCAAAACGGTTTTAACGTTATTTTGCTTAAGCCAGGTTACAAGGCGATAAATATTAACAAAATATCCGTTTATACACTGTAAGTGGACGAGGTCGGGCTTTTCTTTTTTTATTATCGAGATAAGTTTATTCGTTGAAAATAGGCAACCGCCGTAAGGAATACCCGTAACAAGCGCGCGGAAATGATTAAGTTTTGAATAGTACTCACCGCAAACTTTATACACGCCTTTATCAGCCGTCTTCCCGAGACGACCGTAACATACGATAGAATCGATACCGTTTTTCTGATATTCCCTATGCAGATCGGCGGTAATTTTACCTGTGCTTCCGCTGTCGTATACGCAGTTTACTTGTAACACCTTCATAAGATCACACTTTATTTTTCGCAGACTTTTTTAATCAGTTTCTTCGTTTTTTCGGAATTCTTCTTCGGATCGTGGTTTTCTTTTGCAAACTTTATCGCCCGACCGACGTATTCATTTTGCCTTTCGGGATCATCAACAAGATTTTTGATCTCGGGATAAAGATCCTCTTTTTTCTCGATGACCAGCCCTAAGTCATTATCGGCAAAATATTTAATTCCGGCAATTTCGGCAGAACCGTATATTATCGCGGGTCTTCCGCAGGCAAGCATATCGGCGATCTTGGTCGAAAATGCGTATTCAAGATCGGTTATATGCTCTTTTGACTGATTTTCGATATGAAGGACGAAATCACTGTGTTGAGTTTTTTTGATAAGTTCGTCACTTGAAACGGCGCCGTGCAAAACTATGCCGTTTTCATCGTTCAATTCTCTTAAATGCTCACCCTTTGAAGAGGTATAAACGTCGATAACGCCGCCGCATTTTTTGATTGCTTTGCCGATTTCACAAAGAGGCTCCGCCCTGCCGACCGCTTCACCCAAATTGCCACCGTAAATACAGCGGAAACCGTTGTTCGTATCGGCGACTTCGTGCGCCTTCGGTATAATATCGGTCGATTTATAAATCGTGACCGACGGAACGTCAAATATCTTTCCATAGTCACGTTGCAAGGCGTCGCAAAGGTATATACAAGCGCTCGCCCTTTTCATCATCTTTTCGAAGTTTCGCTTAAAGTTAAGGCGATAAAGCAGGTAGGATAACCGTTTTGAATAGTAGGGTTTAAGATAGTACGATTCGGATTGATGAATAATAAGCGGAATTCTGCGTTTCTTTGAAATCTTCGTCGCGAGCTTTAATATATACCCGAAATCACCCGGTTGTACCAAAACGGCATCGGGCGAAAACTCATCCACCCATTTTTGAAAGCCTTTCTTTGTAAAACGCGATAAATTCCAGACCGTGTTTCTTACGATCATCCTCAGCGCGCGATTTTTAGAGTTACCGCTTTTTGTATCCTTTTTTGCGGCGCTGCTTTGCTTTCCCGAAAAATCGGGCTCTATACGTCCGCCGACGGGTCTGCACGAAAATGTGAAAAGCGCCGCCTTAAAGACCTCGCGGTCGGTCACCCTATAATAATTCTTGCAAACAGGCATATCCGGGGTCATATCTTTTATATAGAACTGTGCAAGGCGGTCGCTGTCATAACCGGTAAAATATGACGCCAGCGTACTGCCCATAGAATCGGATTTTGTAAATGACGTATGGCTGATCACAAGTATTTTCGGCAAGTCAGATATTGTTATCACACCTTTAAATCAAGATCGTTTTCTTTTTCCCGAAAGGTGTTCTCCCTTATTTTTGAAAACACCTTTTAAATACCATCCGAGAATTTTAAAATATGAAAACTGTTTGTTTCGTTTTGAGGATTTATATGCGCTTCTGAAGGCAAGCGGGAATGAGATGAGCGGATATATCTCGTCGAT
>JAGAAE010000211.1 GCA_017615405.1 Clostridia bacterium
AGATAAGTACCGCCACCAAAAAGCCGATCGCCAAAAGTCCCATCTGCGCTAAGATCAAGAAAACCAAGGTCGAAAGCAGCCCCGCAAATATCCACATAGCGAAAAGCAGGATCGCCTCCTTTACCGATTTTCTTATCGACACGATCTGTTCAAAAAAAGTATCCATACAAAAAACTCCAAAACTCTCCAAATTTATATGCCACTTGCATTATTTACTATTTTAGTATATAATTAACGAAATTGCAAGTCAAAAAGAGGTGAAAACGGATGAAAATAAAAGATGAGTTTTTCTTAAAAAACGAAAACGGACAGAATATCGTCAAAAGCAGGGATGGGAATGTTGCTAATTTCATAGTTCTCGGCAACACCGCGACCCTCCTTTTCGAGTTAACGAAAGAGAGAGACTGCTCAAAGAACGAGATGCTGGATTATATTCTTAACAACACCGACGTTTCAACCGTTTTGGCTCTCAGCGACCTGAACGTTTTTATTAAACTAATGAAAGAGAATGATATATTTGAGCAGGAAGAACAATAACAGTTCCCTCGCCTGGGTTTATAAGCGGACGAAAAGTTTTATACCCTGGATCATATTGAATGCCGGACTGTCGGTCGTTTCATCGATAATTATGATCGTTCTTGCCGTGGTTTCGAAGGATATACTCAATTCAAAAGACCGTGGTTTTTTCGGCAATTTCGTTACGGCGAGTTTTTTCCTTTTCGGCTTCATTATTCTGCAAATATTCGTTGATGCCGTTTCTTCAATGATAAACGTCCGTGTTCAGGGAAAATACATTATAAAGATGCGCCAGCATATGTTTTCCTCGGTGCTTCACAAAAAGTATTCGAAAATTTTCGGGACCCATTCGGGCGACATCCTTAACCGCTTTACTTCGGATATCGATACGGTGGCGGGCGGAGCATTGGGCATAATACCGACCATTTTCTCGATGCTTACGAAAATAGTCGTCGGCGGGATCGCACTGTTTCTTGAAAGTCCTATCTTTGCCGTCGGCGTCCTGCTTATCGGATTTGTCTTTCCGCTTACCGGAAGGATGATAAGCAAAAAATTCAAGCATCTTCACAAAGAGGTCCAAAAAAGCGAAGGAAAATCGCGCGCCTTCATTCAGGAAAGTTTCGCTAACATAGTTGTCATCAAGACCTTTTCAAGCGAGACCCCGATCCTCGGGAAACTCACCGACTTTATGAACGACAACCTTCGCCTTAAATTAAAGCGCAATCTCTATACCGTTTTGGTGCACTCGACCCTGTTTTCATTTTTCACCTTCGGATATTACGGTATCCTCGTCTGGGGCAAGTATGCCATGATCCCGTTCGGAACGCTTTATTACTACCTTCAACTCGTTTCGATACTTCGCGCCCCGCTTCAGAATATTTCGAGCATTATCCCGACCTACTATTCCATGCTCGCATCCGCCGAACGGCTTATCGATATCGAGAATATCGAGTCCGAGCCGGAACCGACATCGGACGAAAACTTAAAAAAGACCATGGAAGAATTCAGGTCGATCGACGTCGATAATCTCGCATTCGCCTATGAAAACGAACTGATATTAAAAAACTGTTCCTTTAAGATAGAGCGAAACGCCATAACGGCGATAACCGGCGAATCAGGCAGCGGAAAGAGTACCCTCTTTAAGCTCATATTAGGACTTTACGACCCGTCCGGCGGGCGGCTCACCTTTAACGGAACAATACCGATAGACGCCTCGACAAGAGGAATGTTCTCCTATGTTCCGCAGAGCAATATGCTCCTTTCGGGAACGATAAAGGAAAATATCACCCTTTGCAATCCCGACGTCACCGACGAACAGATAGAAAAAGCGGCGAAAACCGCGGTCATATACGATTTTATCAAGGAATTGCCCGACGGCTTCGATACCGTTCTGACCGAACGCGGCGGCGGTCTTTCGGAGGGTCAGCTTCAGCGTATATCGATAGCGCGCGCGCTTCTTTTCGACGCGCCGATACTCCTGCTTGACGAATCAACCTCGGCGCTTGATGAGGCGACCGAGACTCAGCTTTTATCGAATATAAAGCACATAGCCGGAAAGACGGTCATATTCATAACCCACCGCCATACCTCCCTTTCGGTCTGCGACCGTATAATCCACGTTGACGATAAACAATATAAGGTCGTAAAATAAGCATTTTAATATCTTCTCCGTCCCTTCGAACAGGGGCGGATTTTTTTGTTAAAAATTGGGGGTTTACAAATCGCTTTTTGCGAGTTATAATATTTTTACCGAACATTTGTTCTTTTTTAAAGGGGGTAAAAAAATGAAAGACCGTACCATTCTTCACTGTGACCTTAACAATTTTTTTGCCTCGGTATCCCTTCTTAAACACAAGGAGCTTGCAAACAAGCCGGTCACCGTTTGCGGAAGCACCGAGGAACGGCACGGGATAGTGCTCGCAAAAAACGAGGCGGCAAAAAAATTCGGGGTCAAGACCGCCGAGGTCACCTGGCAGGCAAAGCTTAAATGCCCCGGGCTTATTGTCCTTCCGCCCGAATACGACGAATACGAAAAATATTCAAGGGCGGCGAGAAGTATTTACGAGCGATATACCGATATCATAGAGCCCTTCGGGATAGACGAATGCTGGCTCGACGTTACGGGTAGCCGCCTTCTTTTCGGGAGCGGCGAAGAGATCGCGTATAAAATAAAAGAAACGATAAAATCCGAGCTCGGATGCACCATCTCGGTCGGCGTTTCCTTTAATAAAGTTTTCGCCAAGCTCGGCTCGGATATGAAAAAGCCCGACGCCGTAACGGTCATCCCTCGGGAAAACTTTATGGAAATAATCGGCGATCTTCCGCTCGGAGACCTGCTTTTCGCAGGCAGAAAAACGGTCGAAAAACTAAACCGTTACGGGATAGTTACCATAAATGATATCACACTCTGCGACGATATTATGTTAAAAAGCATCCTCGGTATAAACGGCGTCTGGCTGAAGCGTTATGCAATGGGGCTTGACAATTCCCCCGTAACGCCCGTAAGCCGCGATTATATGCCGAAAAGTGTCGGACGCAGCGTCACTCCGCCCGCCGATATAACCGACCGGGAAACGGTTTGGAAAATATTTATCGAACTTTCCGAATCGGTCTGCCGACAGCTTCGCCAAAAGGGTCTCGCGGCAACCGGGATATGCGTTCATACGAGGACCTCGGGACTCGAAGTAAAAGAAACGTCCCGCTCTTTCAAGAACGGAACGAATTGTTCTATAACGCTTGCCGAAAAGGCGATGGAACTTTTTGACGAGGTCTACCGTTTCGGATCGCCTCTGCGCTCGGTGGGGCTAAGGGCAATAAACCTGAAACCGAAGGACGGTATCGCCATACAGTCCGACCTCTTCGGCAAGGACTTATACGATGAAAAAAATGAGGTAATAGAAGAATCTATTATAAAGGTTCGCGAAAGGTTCGGCAATCAATATATAAAACGCTGTCGAACTCTTTAAACCGTAAAGATCGGTTCTATCTGTTTGCCTTCAAGCGCCGACAGGACGGTGTCCTCTATTTTGCCGAAATCGCAGACGAGCGAGTTCGGCTTTTTTTCGGCGTTATCCTGACCATAGGGTACAAAATAGATATTTTTCGTATTCTGCAAAAGACCTATGTTTTTTGCGCTTCCGCCCAATGCGTCGTTTGTCGATATACCGAGGACGACCGGCTTTGCACCGCGAAGGTGCGCCTTTATCGCCATCGTAACCGACGTATCGGTTATCCCGAGCGCCGTCTTTGCAAGGGTATTGCCCGTGCAGGGCGCGACGACCAGAATATCAAGAAGCCCCTTCGGTCCTATCGGCTCCGCTCCTTTTATGGTGTGGATTATTTCGTTTTTGCAAATATCCTCTATTTCCTCAATAAAATCCTTTGCTTTACCGAATCGCGTGTCGGTCGTGTAAACGATCTCCGACATTATGGGTATTATTTTTATATCCCGTTTTGCAAGTTCTCTTAACGCCTCTACCGAACGCCCGAGGGTGCAAAACGAGCCGCATAATCCATATCCTAACGTTATGCCTTTCATGTTCTCTCTCCTAAACAGATGACCGATATAAGGGTCTCGGCGTAGATATCTCCCGCCGTTTCGGGCGCGGTCCTGCCCGGAATAGCCGGCAGCTTCACGGCGTTTATCCCCTTTTCCTTTGCCGCCTCGAAATCGATACATCCCCTGCTTGAAAGATCTATGAGAAGGGCGTTTTTAAGGACTTCGGGCGAAGGGAAAAGGGGCGCGTCTACCGTGTTGAAGATAATATCAAACCCGCCGGCTTTCCCCGAAACATCGGCAGTATCGATATACTTTGTGTTTTGTGTGTCGAGCAGTGCAAAATCTTTGAATTTTCTGGCGCTTACGGTAAGATGACAGCCAAAACCCGAAAGACGGTCTTTCAGCACTCTTGCCACCCTGCCGTTTCCTATTATCAGGATCTTTGATTTCCAAAGGGTAAACGGGGTATTCGAAACGGCATATGCGATCGCTCCCTCGGCGGTCGGAACAGCATTCAGAAAGGCAAAACCGTCAAGTTTTAAAATATCGGTAAAGTTTTCGCCGAAATCATAATTTGCGGTTATGACAAAGCGTCCCTTCGCCGCATTTTTGACGCGGTCAAGCGGTATTATCTCGTTTGTCAACGGGCAAAAGACCGTCCTGCCGTCCTTGGTAGAAGGTATCGGCAGGATAATGATATCCGCCTTTTCGATATCCCCGTCGTCACCCGGGAAAAGCCCGCGGCTTTCGACCGCAAATCCCGCGTCTTCAAGCCTTTTCATTGCCGTTATGCCTCGCTTGTCGCCACCTAA
>JAGAAE010000212.1 GCA_017615405.1 Clostridia bacterium
AGCAGCTTCTTATCGAGGCGTTCAGTGATAAAGAGCTTCGTGAAGTTATGGACGAACTCTTTATGGACGATACCGTCGATATCGTCGAAGAAATGCCCGCAACCGTTGCAAAACGAATATTAAAACAAACCGACGCCAACACAAGGCGTATGATAAATCAGCTTCTTGCCTACCCGGACGACAGCGCGGGAAGTATTATGACGACCGAGTATATCGACCTGAAAAAAGATATGACGGTCGACGCGGCGTTCGACAGGATAAGAAAGATCGGTTTTGACAGTGAAACGATCTATGCCTGCTACGTAACCGACCGCAGCCGTCACCTTCTCGGTATCGTCAGCGTTAAAGACCTGCTCCTTAATCCTAAGGACAAGGTCATTTCCGAGATAATGGACGAAAACGTTATTTCGGTCAACACCCTTTGCGATAAGGAAGAGGTTGCAAACGACTTCGAAAAATACGACCTTTTATCGATGCCGGTCGTCGATATGGAAGGAAGGCTTGTCGGTATCGTAACGGTAGACGACGCTATCGACGTCATGAAAGAAGAGGTCACCGAGGATATCGAAAAGATGGCTGCTATCTTGCCGAGTGAAAGAAGCTATTTCAAAACCGGCGTTTTCGACACCTACAAAGCGAGGATCCCGTGGCTTTTGTTTTTGATGATATCGGCAACCTTCACGGGAGCGATAATAAGTAATTTTGAGGATAAACTTGTCGCTTTTGCGGGTCTCATCGCCTTTATACCGATGCTTATGGATACCGGCGGAAACAGCGGCTCACAGGCTTCGGTAACCGTCATAAGAAGTATATCCTTGGGTGATATCGAGTTTTCCGATATTTTCAGGGTTTTATGGAAAGAGATCAGGGTCGCTTTCTTTTGCATTCTGACCCTTGCGGTCATAAATTTCGGGAAACTGATAATTGTTGATAAATTCCTTTTGAACACCTTCGGCAATAATGATTCCAAGGCGTATATCGAGATACTTGTCGTTTGTCTGACGCTTTTCTGTACCGTTATAGTCGCGAAGATAATCGGTTGCAGCCTGCCTATCATAGCAAAAAAGCTCGGATTTGACCCCGCGGTTATGGCAAGCCCGCTTATAACTACCATAGTCGATGCCATATCCCTTATAATCTACTTTACCTTTGCAACCCTTATTTTAGGAGCTTCATAAATAAAAAATGTCCGAAGTTTTTCAAAGTTTCGGACATTTTTTGCTATTCGTATATCTTTTCCTCGGTTATGATCATATCCATCCGAACGTCGCTTTCCTCGGTCGGAATATAATCCGAATGCTGGATCTCGAATGCGACCATAAAAAACCTTGCGTTTTTGCATTCTTTTAAAAACCTGTCGTAGTATCCGCCGCCCATTCCGAGCCGGTGAAGTTTATCGTCAAACGCCGTTCCCGGGCAAATAACAAGATCTATATCTTCGGGCGGGACGATCTTTGAATCCGCGGGGTCAGGCTCCGTAATACCGAATGCCCCCTTTTTGAAACTTCCGGGCAAATATGCCTTCATTTCGGTTCTTGAAACGCAAACGGGATAGGCGAATTTTTTGCCTTTTGATTTATCGAGCAGGGGAAGGGCGTCAAGCGAGACCTCGTTATTTATGCTTTTGTATATCAAAACCGTCCTTGCGCGTTTGAAAGCGTCGGTCAAAACAAGATTTTCAATTATTTTTCCCGATTTTTCATCCGCCTTTGATTTTGACAGATTGAGCCTTTTGATTTTAAACTCTTTTCTCAGATCCGACTTTGTTTTTTCCATTTTAGATAACCTTTTTGTTTCGTATTTTCACGTTTATATTATAGATAAATTCATTACATAAATCAATACAATAAAGTTTTTTTAATAAAATGCTTTACATTTTTAAAAAAATGTGATATACTACCATAAGTTACCGTTCTCTGCGCTTTTGGCGACTGCCGCTAAGCGGAATCACTTATGACCTTTTGCTCGGAGAATGGCGGACAAATATTAAAAAAGGAGTGAAAGTGATGACAGCAGACGTTAAGAACAAGGTTATCAAGGACTATGCCATCCATAAAGGTGACACCGGCTCTCCGGAAGTTCAGATCGCTCTTCTTACGACCCGCATCAATGAGCTTAACGCTCATTTGGAGGTTCATAAGAAGGACCATCATTCCCGCCGCGGTCTTCTTAAAATGGTAGGTCACAGAAGAAATCTTCTTGCATACCTTCAGAAGAACGATATCGAAAGATACCGTGCTATTGTTAAGAAGCTCGGACTTCGTAAGTAATGTTCAAAGATCAAGCAAACCGAGCACTTCCTCGGTTTGCTTTTATCTTATATCGCGGAGTTTTTTGTTGCTTAGCGGTAAATCGAGAGCTTGAAGCTTTTAAGCTTTGGATTTATTGCTAACCGAAAATCTCCGCAAAAAATAAAAAGGAGGTTTTCAGTATGTTTGAAAACTACAAGGTTTATGAAACCGAAATCGCCGGCAGACCGTTTAAACTCGAAACCGGCAAAATGGCAGGGCTTGCAAACGCCGCTTTTATGGCGTCCTACGGCGAGACAAGCGTCCTTTGCACCGTTACTGCTTCCGACAAGCCGAGAGAGGGAGTTGACTTTTTCCCGCTTTCGGTCGACTATGAAGAAAAGATGTACGCCGTTGGTCGTTTCCCCGGTTCTTTCCACAGAAGAGAGGGTAAGGCAAGCGAAAAGGCTATCCTTTCATCCCGTTGTATCGACCGTCCTATTCGTCCGCTTTTCCCGAAGGATATGCGTAACGATTGCTCGGTCGTTGCAACCGTTATGTCGGTCGATCCCGACTGTTCACCCGAAATAACCGCCGCCATCGGCGTGTCCGCGGCGATAGCCGTTTCGGATATCCCGTGGGACGGTCCTATCGCTTCAACAAGCGTAGGTCTTGTAAACGGCGAGATCGTTATCAACCCGACCCTTGAGCAAAGAGCCGTTACCGATCTTAACCTCACCGTTTCTTCAACCGCCGACCTCGTTGCAATGATCGAAGCGGGCGGTAACGAGATCCCCGACGACGTTATGTTTGACTGCATTATGGCAGGTCACGAGGTCAACAAGGAGATCGTCAAATTTATAAACGGTATCGTTGCCGAGATAGGTAAGGAGAAGTTCACCTTTGAGTCGAGCAATCCCGATCCCGAGATCATGGCTGAGATCGAGGAATTCTGCATAGAAGATGTAAAGAAAGCCCTTGATACCGATGATAAAAACGTCCGCGACGCCGCACTTTTGCCGATCTATGATGCTGTTCACGAGAAGTTTGACGAGCGCTTTGAGGGTAATGAGGCAAAACTTGACGAGATCATGTATCTTGTCCAGAAGCACGTCGTTCGCGCATGGCTTAAGGACGAGCATAAGCGCGTTGACGGCAGAGGCATCGACGAGATCCGTCCCCTCGATGCTCAGATAGATCTCCTTCCGAGAACCCACGGCTCGGGTAT
>JAGAAE010000213.1 GCA_017615405.1 Clostridia bacterium
AGGATCTTGACGGCGACGGGAAAAAGGAAGCCATCGCCTTTTACAGCAAAGCCGATAAGGAAGAAAAACAGATGCACCTGAATCTCCTGATCCAGGATACAAAGGATTATAAGTCCTCGTTTGACTTTTCGATAATTGCCGCGTCGGTTGAAAAGATCGAGTTTTGCGATTTTAACAGGGACGGGACAAAAGAGATCGTTGCCGGCTTCGAGGTCTATGGCAAAAATGAAAAATCGCTCGTAGCCTTCAAGTTTCAATCGGGTAAGCTTGTCGAGCTTATGAGGACCGAGTATACCAACTTTTTGTGCAACGACCTTTTAAACGACGGAACAAAACAGTTGATAATACAAAAAATCACCGAAAAAAACACGACCAACACCGCGATAATATATTCCCTGAGCGGAAAGACCTTTTCGAAGATATCCTCCTGTTCGCTTGACGGCAACGTGACCTCGGTCAGCAGGATGGTTTATGCGACGCTTTCAAGCGGCAAGCCCGCCGTCTACATAGATGAAATAAAGGGCGTCGGGGCGATAACCGAGATGCTGACCGTTTCGGGCAAAAGTCTCGGCAATCCGCTTGCGGCGGCAAACAACAACGCAGCCGGAAAGATCCGATCCGCGGGGATCCCGTTTTTTGATATAAACGGCGACGGATTTTTGGAAATACCCATCCCCGCCGATGACGCCGCATCGGTCGAAAACGGTGTCAACCATATAAACTGGTGTGATTTCGACGGCAAGGAACTGACGGTAAAAGAATCGGCTTTCGTCAACGTTATCGACGGATACAGCATCGTTCTGCCAAAGTCGCTTTACGGCAAGATAAAGGTCACGAAGAATGCCGAAAAAAGGCTCAGAAGGATCTACTACGTAAGCGGCGGCGAGGGCAGCACCGAAAAAGAAATATTTTCAATAACGGTCGTTTCGAAGGATGAGACCGACGAGTATTCGGGCGAGATCCTTGCCGATAAAAACGGCGAACTGTTTATAATCGAATACAAGGACAGTGCCCGGGAACTCGGGTTTGAAAAAAGCGATCTTATAAAAATGTTCCGGTTTAATGACTTTTGATTTTCGGAGGGTTGATCAGTGAAACGTGTATTGATCGTTGAGGACGAAGACGCGATAAGAGAATTTGAAGCGATAAATCTTAAAAGAGCGGGGTATGAAACGGTCGAAGCCGCCTCGGGCGAAGAGGCGCTCGATATTTTCAATACCGACGTGTTAGGCTTTGACATCGCGCTTCTTGATATTATGATGCCGGGTATCGACGGCATCACCGTTTGCAAAGAAATCAGAAAGACCAATCAGTCGATAGGAATAATAATGCTCACCGCCAAATCGCAGGAAATGGATAAGATAAGCGGGCTTATGACCGGTGCTGACGATTACGTCACAAAGCCGTTCTCCCCTGCCGAGCTTCTCGCGAGGGTCGATTCGCTTTACAGGCGCGTCAGCCTGAAGGTCGAAAACAAGGCGGACGAGACGAGCAAGATGAAGAGGGGCGAGTTTGTTCTGGATCTTCGCCGCAGGACCCTTTCGAGGAACGGCAAGAACATCGAACTTACCCAGGTCGAATTCCAGATAATGGAATACTTTTTCAGCAATCCCGACGTTCCGCTCAAAAGGGAGAGCATTCTCGTTCACGTCTGGGGTCAGAGCTACTACGGCGAAGAAAAGATCGTCGACGTCAACATAAGGCGACTTCGTATGAAGATAGAGGACGATCCTTCCTTCCCACGCTACCTTGTTACCGTCTGGGGACAGGGGTATAAGTGGAACACCGATTAAAAGACGGCTTATGGCTTATCATCGATAAGCCATAAACAACCGATAAAGGGGTGAAGCAAAAATGAATTTCGAAATCAAATTCAGAGGCATTGCGGTGCGCTGGTTTACAAACGTTTTTCTTATCGTTGTCGCCGTCGTTCTCGTGGTTGCCGTTTTGCTTTCCGCCTTTATTTCGTCGAGTTATATAGAGCGCGTAAGGTCGCTCGGAAACGACTATGCCTACGATTTTTCGGTTCTTAAACAGACAAACGCCGACAACTTCAAGGACGTCGCGATATCGGTTTCGCAGTCCTTTGCGTATAAAGACAAGATTGAGGTCCAGATCTTCGATAAAAACGGCGATATGTTTTTGTCGACTACGGGGGTCCTGCCTGAAAATAATACCGCGCCTGACTACGAGGAAGCCCTGAAATCGGAAGACAACACTGCGTCATACAACGGCAAAAACGCCGGAGGCGAAAAGGTCTATGCCGTCACGACTGCGATCTACGACAAATCCGGGGAATACGTCGGGGCATACCGTTGGGTCACGTCTCTTAAAGCTACCAACCGTCAGATAACGATAGATATTGCGATTATCGCCCTTTTCTCGCTTATCATTTTTGCCATTTCGATAATATCGGGCAGATTTTTCATAAAATCGATCGTCATACCGATAAGGGAAGTCAGCAATATGTCAAGAAAGATCGCGATGGGCGAATTTGACGGGCATATCAAGATCGACAGTAATGACGAGATAGGCGAACTCTGCGACGCCATCAATTCCATGGCGGGTGAACTGAATCAGGCGGAAAAGATGAAAAACGATTTTATTTCCTCGGTCTCGCATGAACTGCGGACGCCGCTTACCGCCATAAAGGGCTGGGGTGAAACGGCGAAAATGTCGCTCGGCACCGACGAGGAACTTGTCGGCAGAGGACTCGACGTCGTATTAAGCGAGGCGGAGCGCCTTTCAAGTCTGGTCGAAGAGTTGCTTGATTTTTCGAGGATGCAGTCGGGCAGGCTTACGGTCAACGTTCAGCCGATAAACATAGTCGATATCGTTTCGGTCGCCGCCGATATGTATACCGAACTTGCGAAAAAGCAGGGACTTGAGATATCCTTTACAAAGCCCGAGCACGAAATAAAAGTCTTAGGAGACACCGACAGACTCAAACAGGTCTTTATAAATATTATCGACAATGCTGTCAAGTATACCGAAAAGGGAGGACTTGTCCTTATAACGACCGAACGGGAAGAGGGCTGCGTCAAGATAATCATAAAGGATACCGGCGTCGGGATCCCGGCGCAGGATATCGACCACGTCAAGGAAAAATTCTTCAAATCAAACAAGACGGTCAGAGGAAGCGGCATAGGTCTTGCCGTTGCCGACGAAATAATGAAGCAGCATAACGGTCTTATTTTCCTTGAAAGTACCGAGGGCGTCGGAACGACCGTTACGGTCGTCTTCCCGCTTTATGAAGAACCCGAACAGCAGCAACCCGTTTCCACCGAAGAGGTCATCCTCAAAAAAGAAGATGAGATACCCGAAACCGAGGAAATAAAGGAAGAAACGGACAAGGTACCCGAAGAAATATTTGAAACCGAAGAATAAAAAGAAGAGGAAAATACTATGGCAAAATATACCGCAATAGGCGGTCAGGCGCTTATCGAAGGAATAATGATGAAGAGTCCGGAAAAAACCGCAATGGCGGTCAGAAAACCGGACAAAACGATCGATATTTCATATATCGAGGAAAAATCCTTGCGAAAAAAATTCCGGTTTTTCCGCATCCCTGCGATAAGGGGGATAATCGCTTTCATCGAATCGATGAAAACGGGCTACAAGGCTATGATGAAATCGGCGGAGATATCCGGATTCACCGACATCGAAGAGGAAGAAACAAAAAAAGAGGACGAAATCTCCGAAAATGTCCGAGAATCGGAGGAAATGCAAGCGGACGCAGACCCTGAACCCGAGGAAAAGACCGAAAACGCCGAAAAGGACGGGAAAACCGCAAAGGCGCCCGAGAAGGCGCATAAGACCCTTATAAACACGGTAATGATAATCGGGACCGTTTTGGGCGTCGTTCTTTCGGTTGTCCTGTTTATGTGGCTTCCGAGGCTCGTCGTCGGCGGTATGCAGAGTCTTTTCAGGGTCGAATACAGCAAGATAATGAGATCGAGCATTGAACAACTGCTGAAACTTGCCATTTTTGTCGGATATATGTTTGCCGTATCATTCATGAAGGATATGAAGCGGGTATTTATGTACCACGGCGCAGAGCATAAGACCATTTTCTGCTACGAAAAAGGTCTGCCGCTGACGGTTGAAAACGTCAGATGTCAAAAACGTTTCCACCCGAGGTGCGGCACCTCGTTTTTGATCCTGATGATCATTGTAAGCGTCATTTTTTCGACCGTTGTTCAGATGATTTTCCCCGGCGTGTACGATATCAGTTATCTTTGGGTCATAGCAAAGATCCTCCTTGTCCCGATAATTTGCGGCGTCGGTTTTGAGATCCTGCGTATTTGCGGAAAATACGACAACCTCTTTACGAAGATCGTTTCGGCACCGGGACTCTGGATGCAGAGGATAACGACCAAAGAGCCGGAAGACGATATGATAGAGATCGCCATTGCCGCGCTTCGCGCCTGCGAACCGGAAGAACCGGACGTTGACAGAAGCGTTGATAAAGAACAGGATGAAACGTCCGAAGAGAATGTCGCCGAAACCGGAGAAGAAACGAGCCATGACGATATTTGACGCCTATAACGACACGAAATCAAAGCTCAGAGCGGCGGGCATAGAAGACTTTGTCTTTGAAGCCAAGCAAATCATAAAGTACGTTACGGGGTACACTAACAAGGAGATACTTCTTAACTACACCGAGGCGCTGACCGGCTTTCAGAGCGACTGCCTTAACGCGGTCGTAAATGAGCGGCTGACACGCTACCCGCTTCAATATATTCTCGGATTCTGGGATTTTTACGGAAGGCGCTTTAAGGTCGGACCCGGCGTCCTTATCCCGAGGCAGGACACCGAAACGGTCATCGAAGTTTGTCTTGAACTTTTAAAAGATGCAAAAGATCCTCACGTCCTTGACCTTTGCGCCGGAACGGGATGTATCGGGATAACCCTTGCCGCCGAAAAGGAAGATTCGTCCGTGACTCTCATTGAAAAATATGAAGAAGCGGCAGACTACTTAGCCGAAAATCTTAAACAAAACGCGCCCGAAAACGCAAAACTCATTATCGGAGACGTTTTTGAGAAATGCGCCGCCGAGGAAAAATACGATCTTATCGTGAGCAATCCTCCCTATATAAAGTCGGGCGATATCGTAAAACTTCAACCCGAAGTAAAGCACGAACCTTTTTCGGCGCTTGACGGAGGAGAGGACGGGCTTTTATTCTACGGGTTTATCGCAAAGGAATATAAGGACTCCTTAAATCCCGGCGGAAGCATCGTTTTCGAGATAGGTTTTGACGAGGCTCAAGCGG
>JAGAAE010000214.1 GCA_017615405.1 Clostridia bacterium
CCAAAAGATATGGAAGAACTGCTTATCCGTCTTGCAAAAGAAAACTACCAGCGTCAATGTCGTATGCGCGACGACGATGCAAGATATGACGTCATAGGGACCGAAAATAAAACGATTTATGTAAAGTATAAGACTTCCGATTATTCAACGCTTTCAGATTTTACAAATCCGATAACTCTCGATTTTGAAATGTCTGATGATTTTAATATTGATACGATTTATCGGAACTATTATTTGATGGCTTGGACGTGTTCAGAGGAAGAAAACACAAACAGTTACGTCAAGGACGACGCCGAAAACGCATATAGTGGCACGGGTTATATGCGTATAAAGGATTTGAAGTATTCTTACGGCACCAAAGGACATAGTTTTGTACTTTACGATAAAAACAATCCTTCGGGACTTATGATGTTTGAGCCAAATACAAGTTATCGCATATCTGCGCAGGTAAAGTATCAAGATGACGCCAAGCTACCGAATCTTCGGTTCTGGTGGTTAGATCCGTTGACAGCCACTTATACCAGAGTGCAGGATGCTTTATTGAAGACAAATCTCGATGACGTTGAGGGATACACCGAAATATCGACCCTCGTTACAACCGGGGATGACGCAACTGCCGCGGCAATAGGCGCAGTATTCCTTGCCGAGCAAAATGTGTACATTGATGACGTGAAGGTTGAAAAGTTGGTCCCTGCAACAATAAAATTTGAAACCAACGGCGGCGATCCTATTGAAAGCATAACGGTTATTCCGTACAGCAATCTTTCTGCAGACAGTCCCGGTTTTGCATTTAAAATGGGTTATGATTTTATTGACTGGTACCTTGACGCAGAGTTTACAAAGCCGTTTGATTTCCTCACCGATACTGTAACCGGAGATACGGTTCTTTACGCAAAGTTTGTGGAGGAAGTCGATGACAGTCCCGAAACTGAAGATAACGACGGCAACGACAGCGACAACGACAGCAATAACCAAGAAGACCACGATGACGACGTTGATATCGATTTTGACGTTGAAGAAGAGTCGCCCTTCGGCGATGCGTTGCAACTTTTTGTCGTTTCACCTAAAGAAAAGTCCGATGCAACCGTTAAACTCGTAAAGCAAACCGATACGGCTCCCATAATCCCCATATGGCTGATGGTTTTGATTTGTGTCGGCGGTGCGGCGCTTATCGGGGGCGGTGTGTTGACCTTTATGCTGATTTGGCGCAAGAGAAGAAAATAAGGGGTGAACGTTATGAATAAGCAAACAGTAAAAATAGTATCGCTTTTCCTTTCGGTTGTGTTTATTTTAAGCGGCTGTTCCTTTACGAAAGCAACCGTTACCACAACGAAGGTGACCTCATACCCTGAGGGGAAGGAGGCGCAGGCGGTTCTTGCATTTAACCCGATTTTCTATATTGACGGTGAATTAGTAGATGCTACCGATGATATAAATGATGCAATTGTAACCGATGCACAAGAGAAAACGCTTAATTCACTTTCCGATAATACTCAGTGGAATTGGGTATCAAAATCCGAGGATGAGTGGATGATACGAACTGCAAGTTCGCTTGAGCGGTGGAGAAACAAGGGCAACGTTTCAAACGGAAAGTTGCGCGCGTATCTTTACAGTGGCGACGGCAGCCGTTCGCTTATGTGCTATGCCACGAGCCAGTATGAACTTGAGAGCTATAACAATGAAAGCTTTCCGGAATCTGGGATTTTAATGTCAACCTCGGGCAGCGATCTGGAAAATCTTTCTTACATTGCCGAATACGACGGAGAACTCGATATTCCCGCAACCACGCTTACAATAATGAAAACCGTCGGCGGTGTCGAAACCGGTTTCCTTGATGACGAAGACGGCTCGGTGAGAACCGCGGTGGTAAATATTCTTATTAACGAAACGGTTTTGTGGTCGGGTGAGTTCGGAAAAGGAGTCGGCAAGGACGGCGCGGACGTAACCTTCCTTGAAACGCCCGAATTCACCGAACTGCCGATTGCCGCCGGAGACGTTATATCGTTCGGTATTCAGTTAAACGGCGAAAAGCAAAAAGCGTGGAAACGGGTTGCGCCCGCAAGCAAGCCTCAGAAAACCGATAAACCCGTTTTCAAAAATGAAGAGAAAAAGCCGACGGAAAAAGTAAAAGGACTGTCATTTGTCGACGGGTACAATTCCCGCTTTGAAGTGGTATATCCCGAGGGCTCTTCCTTTGCCGTTCAGAAACTCGGTAATAAGGTTTATACGACCATTGAAAGCGTTACCGAGGCGGAATCACGGCTTAAAACCGATGACAGTGAAACCTACGGCGCTTCCGAATATGAGATCCTGATTGGCGAAACAAGCAGAAGCGCTTCAAAGGAAGTATATTCCAATTTGCGCGGCTACCGCAAAAACTGCGCTAACGACTATATTATCGCCGTAGTCGGCAAAGACGTAGTTATCGCGGGCGGTTCGGAAACGGCGCTCGAAAACGCCGTGAACTTTTTCCTCGATACGTACCTTATAAACGATAAAAGCGAGGTTCCCGGCGACCTGTATATTGTGAGCAGACCTAAGGTACGTGCGCTTACGATTAACGGAACAGACGCCGCAAATTATGTTATCAGAACCGAAAGATATCCTTCTATTCTCACAAAACGCGCGGCAAATCAACTGGCAGATTTCTTCATTGCGCAGTGCGGCATTACTTTGCCGGTTGAAAGTGACCAAAAGACCACCGCAAATGAAATTCTGGTTGGTCTTACCGAACGCTCAGGCGTATCGGCAAGCGTGTTCAAATCACAGAGCCTTGACTATGTAAAGGGTTATGAAGCGACGGATTATAACATTTTCTTTAACGGGAACAAACTCTTTATCGAGGCGGGAAGCGACTATGCCGCAAACTACGGTGTAGAACTTATTAAGAATTATCTTACGAAGCAAAACAATTTGCCCGCCACCTATAAAGCCTCCGGTAAATACGACACCTCAACCGATGAAACGAAATATGCCCTTTCGGACGGCTACGGTCTTGCCTGGACCGATGAGTTCTATACAAGCGATAAGAGCGGCAACAGTATTGAAAATAAACTTACAAACTGGATCGATACCCCTGCGGCCGGCAGTGATGCCTCTGATACCGTATGCTATTCACCGGAAAGCGATTTGGTAAAAGAGTTATTGGCGAATCCGACAGATCCGCTTTATAAACTCTTGTCTCAGGAAAAGTCGGATAAATCACACGGAAAATATTATGAGTTTTCCAAAATCTCAAGAACGGGGCCGAGTAATGTGTTTTACGGCGCAAGTAACAACTTACTGTGGCAGAAAGCAAGATTTGACTATTCGAGCGGATTTTCTGTTTCCCGTCTTGTTACAGAAGGCGCAATGGATTTCCGTTATGGCATATTTGAAACGAGAATTATGATCAATCTTGAAAACGGCGTAAGTTCGTGCGTATGGTTCCATGGCAGTTCCGGTTCAGAGTATTATCCGGAGATAGACCTTTTTGAAAACTTTGGGGGACCCGTTCTTACTCCAAA
>JAGAAE010000027.1 GCA_017615405.1 Clostridia bacterium
AACAGCGTCGATCTGCTCGCTCATATCGTCACAAGCATCTTCGATATCGCAAATTTCCTCGGTTATATCCTGGAGAAGGTCGATTATCGCGATAAGGATCTTACCTTCCTTGGTTGTAGTATCGGGATCGAGACCGTCTGTCAGTCCCTTAATATAAGCAATTTTCTCACAAATATCCATTGTAGTATCTCCTTTAAAGAATTTCAATTACGCTCTTTCCATATATTCGCCGGTACGGGTGTCGATGCGGATGACCTCGCCCTCGTTTATGAAAAGCGGAACACGGATCTCACAACCGGTTTCAAGTGTTGCCGGTTTGGTCGCGTTGGTTGCAGTGTTGCCCGCAAATCCGGGTTCGGTATGCGAAACGGTAAGTTCAACGAAGGTGGGCGGCTCTACACCGAATACTTTTCCCTTGTAGGACAAGATCTTGCATACCATATTTTCCTTGACGAACTTAAAGTTGTCGCCGACCTCGCTCTTATTGATCGGGACCATATCATAGGTCTCCTGATCCATGAAATAATAAAGGTCGCCGTCAGCATAAGAATACTCCATATCCTTACGCTCAATATAGGCCGTCGGGAATTTCGCAGTCGGGTTATAGGATTTTTCAACAACTGCTCCGGTAATAACGTTTTTCGTTTTTGTTCTTACGAAAGCGGCTCCTTTACCGGGTTTTACGTGCTGAAACTCAACGACCTGCAAAACCTGTCCATCCTCTTCAAATGTTACGCCATTTCTAAAATCTCCGGCACTGATCATACTAAATTCCTCCATATGTTTAACTATATAAAAATTATACTTCACATACCAAAAAATGTCAAGAGATAAACAATATTATATGTAAACCATATTATATATCAAAACATTTGCGGACACTTTTGAGGCTGCCCAAAACCAAAAGATGATTATCTTTATCAAGGACCGTATCGGGCGTTATCGTGATGTCAAGCTCGTCATTGGCTTTGATAGCCATAATGTTTATACCGTATTTTTGACGTATACCGAGCTTACCGACGGTGATTCCGTCCCATGACTCGGGTATCGAAACTTCAAAGATGGAAAACTTGTCGTCAATACGGACGTAGTCAAAAACGTTGTCTGAAGTATAGGTTATCGCCGCCCACAATGCGAGCTGCTTTTCGGGATCGATAACCGCATCGGCACCGTTTCTGAGCAAAAACTTACTGTGAACGTCGTTATTTGCAACCGCAACGACCTTTTTTGCGCCGAGTTCCTTTAAAAGCGAGGTTGTCTGAAGCGAATTCTGAAAATCGTTTCTAATCGTTACGAAACATACGTCAAAATTATCGACGCCGATAGACGTCAGAAATTTTTTATCGGTACAATCTCCGATCTGTGCGTCGGTAACCACAGGCATAATATCGTTTATATTCTCTTCATTCACGTCTACTGCTAAAACTTCATGTTTCATTTCTATCAGTCTATCGGCGATCCTTTGACCGAAACGACCTACACCAACAAGCAATACACTTTTCATAGTTTACTCCTTAAAATGACGATTTATTTATCCGACCGTAATATTCTCCATCGGATATTTTTTAATATCGCTTTCCGATGAACCTACGGTAGCAAAAACAAAGGTTAGTCCTCCGACACGTCCTAAAAACATAAGGGCTATCAAAACTATTTTTGAGGTGGTATGTAATAGCGGGGTTATCCCGGTCGTAAGACCGACGGTACCTATTGCGGAGGCTGTCTCAAAAAGACAGTTGATGATGGGTATACCCTCTACCCTGTTTATAATGATTGCACCGGTCACAAAGAGGATAAGATACATAATAAAGATCGCCGCGGCATTTTTAACGACCCTTTCGGGAACCCGTCTTTTAAACATTTCGGCGTCGTTTTTCTTTTTGAAGACCGACACGACCGACGCGAACATAACCGCGAACGTCGTCAGTTTCATACCACCGGCCGTCGAACCCGGCGCGCCGCCTATAAGCATCAGCGAGATCATCATTACCTTACCGCTGTCAGAAATATGATCGAAGGAAACGGTATTGAAGCCGGCGGTCCTCAGTGTCACCGATTGGAAAAGCGAGGCAAATATCCTCTCACCCGGCGCAGATTTTGAAAACTCAAAGAAATAAAAGAACAACGCCGGAAGAATTACCAAAAAAGCAGTAACACAGAGTATGACCTTAGTCTGCATTTTGTATTTCTTGAATGAGAATTTATTAGCTTTAAGATCCTGCCATGTCAAAAATCCGATGCCTCCGACGATGATCAAAATCATAACGGTGACGTTCATAACGGGATTGTCAACGTAGCCGCAAAGCGAAGAAAAAGGCTGTTTACCGCCGACAATATCAAAACCGGCATTACAAAACGCCGAAACGGAATGGAAAATTCCATACTTCAAAGCAGTGAGAAAACTGAATTTCTGACAAAAAGCGAAGGTCAATACCACTGCGCCGAGCGCCTCGATGAAAAGGGTTATTTTAACGATAAATCCCGTGAAACCGATGATACCGCCTATCTGATCTGCGGAAATGGAGTTTTTCATAAGATTTCTTCCGGAAAGACCAATTCGCCGACCTGTAATTATGGCAACAAGAGTAGTCATCGTAACGACTCCCATACCGCCGATCTGGATCATAATTAGGATAACGGCTTTGCCGAAGGTGGTAAAATACGTCGCAGTATCATGGACAACAAGCCCGGTAACGCAGGACGATGACGTTGCGGTAAAGAGCGCGTCAACAAACCCGATGCTGCCGTTTGATGATATGGGAAGCATAAGCAAAAGCGCCCCTGATAAAATCAAAGCGGAGAAACCGAGCAATACTATTCTTTCCGAGGTAAACGTTTTTTTGCGAATTTTCATTTATCTCACCCTACGCCAAGAAGATGGAATCAAGAAGAGCAATATCGGGAAAATTTCAAGTCGACCGAAAAGCATCGCAACAGACAGAACGATCTTTGAAACCGGTCCGTATAAAGAGTAATTAAGTGTCGGTCCGACCTTGGCAAGACCGGGTCCGATATTGTTAAAACAAGCCAAAGTTGCGCTCAGATTCGACTCGATGTCAAAGTTTTTTTCAAAAGCCAGAACGAACATTATCAAAACGACCAGCACAAAGTAAACGACCGTATAAATGGCGACTGCGGATACGGTTCCCTCGTCGACGGGTTTTCCGTCTACACTGATATTTTTAACGACACGCGGATGTATGAGAGATTTGAGCTTTCGTTTTATTATCTTGAAGATCATTATAACGCGCGAAACCTTGATACCACCGGCGGTTGAGCCTCCGCAGGCACCTATTATCATAAGCAATAAAAGGATAGTTTTTGAAAGGGTCGGCCAAAGGTCAAAGTCGGTCGTAGAATATCCAGTCGTTGAAATGATCGAAGAGACCTGGAAAAAGGAATCGCGAATGGTTTTTGAGGTGGTTTGAGATGCGGATAAAGTATTGATCGAAATAAGGCTCATGGCACCGAAAACGATTGAAAAATAAACCCATAATTCACTGCTCTTGAAGGCAGACAACGAGCGCTTTATCAAAAGCAGGTAAAATACGTTGAAGTTTACGCCGAACAGAAGCATAAAGACCCCGATGACCCATTGGTCATAAGCGGAATACGCCGCTATGCTCGCCGACTTCATACTGAATCCACCCGTACCGGCGGTGCCGAAAGAATGAATAACGCTGTCAAACAGGGGCATTGAACCGACGCCGAAGACCTTTCCGAAATAAAGCACGCATATTTCCAAAGCCGTCAATCCGATATAAATGATATACAGCAACTTTGCCGTATCGGTCGCACGGGGAACGATTTTATCGACGGTCGGTCCCGGCATCTCAGCGCGCAAAATATGAATTGACCGCTCCGATACGCTCGGTATTATCGCCATCACAAAAACAAGAACGCCCATTCCTCCGATAAAATGGGTAAAACTTCGCCAGAAAAGCAT